>NZ_CADEAU010000025.1 GCF_902825405.1 Micromonospora maritima
ACGCCGCCTCCCGGACCTCGCCCACCGGCGTGCTGGCCGGCGTGGCCCTCGGCGAGCTGGGGCTGGTCTTCTGCACGCCCATGCTGGTGGGGTTGCTCGCCCGGGCCGGGCGGTTGTTGCCGCTGACCCCCCGGCTCGCGCTGCGCGACGCCAGCCGCAACCGGTCGTCGGCCGCGCCGGCCATCTCGGCGGTGATGGCGGCGGTCGCCGGCAGCGTGGCGCTCGGCGTCTACCTGGCCAGCGACGACGCCCGCAGCCAGGCGCTCTGGCAGCCCGGCCTGCCACCGGGGAACATGGTCCTCATTCCCACCGGCGGGCCGGTGACCGGCGCGCTGCCGGGGGCCGACGTGGTCGCCGAGCGGGTACGGGCGGTGCTGCCGGACGCCACCGTCACCGCGGTGGCCGACGCGGTGTGCGCCCGCCGCACCGGCCCGGACGACTACTGCATGGTCGCGGCGGTGCGCCCGCCGGCGGAGCGTTGCCCGTACGGGCCGTACCAGGAGGGTCCCGGCTCGACCCGGCACGACCCCCGCTGCGCCCAGCCGTTCCGCGAACCGGACGACGTCTCGCTGCCCACACTCGTCGACGACGGTGGCGCGCTGGCCGCGCTCACCGACGCCCCGGCCGACGAACTGGCGGCCGCGCGCCGCGCCCTGGCCGCCGGCGGGGTGGTGGTCACCGATCCCCGGCACCTGGTGGACGGGCAGGTGCGACTGGAGGTCGCCCACAGCCCGGACGGCCGCACCACGGTCCGGCACCTGCCCGGGTACGTCCTGCGCGGCGGCCTTCCGGTCGACCGGCTGGTGCTCTCCCCCGCCGCCGCGGCCACGCTCGACCTGACCGCCGAGCCGATGGGCTACCTGGTGGACACCGCCGAGGCACCCACCGCGCGGCAGCGCGAGCGGCTGACCGAGGACCTGTCCGACGTCCTGGAGCTGTCCGCCCAGATGGCGACCGCGCAACCGCCGTCGAACCAGCGACCGCTGCTGCTCCTGCTGGCCGCCGCGTCCGGGGTGATCACGCTCGGCGCCGCCGCGGTCGCCACCGGCCTGGCCGCCGCCGAGGGCCGCCGGGACCTGTCCACGCTCGCCGCGGTCGGCGCCGATCCCCGGGTACGCCGGGTGCTGTCGCTCTGGCAGGCCGGGGTGATCGCCGGCCTCGGCTCGGCGCTGGGCATCCTCGCCGGGCTCGGCTCGGCCGCCGTCATCCTGGCCGCGCTCAACCAGCGTTACGCGCAGTCCTGGCCGGTGCAGCCGCCGTACCCGCTGACCGTGCCCGGCCAGACCATGACGGTGCTGGTGGTGGTGCCGCTGATGGCGATGCTCGGCGCGGCGCTGCTCACCCGCTCCCGCCTGCCTGTGGAACGTCGCCTCGACTGACCGGGTCCGCAGGGGGTGACGGGGCGCGGCGGGGGCGGCAGACTGGACGGGTGACCGCTCTGGGATCCCTCACCCGCCGCCTCGGTCACCAGCAGTGGTTCGCCACCACCATGCGTCTGCTCGTCCCCGCCGACCGGCTCGTCGGCCGGCTGACGAAGGGTCGCGTGGTCGCCTTCGGGCTGGTGCCCACACTGGTGCTCACGTCCACCGGCCGCCGCTCCGGCAAGCCGCGCAGCAATCCCCTGGTCTACGTCCCCGACGGCGACGCCTACGTGGTGATCGGCTCGAACTGGGGGCAACGCCACCAGCCGTCCTGGACGTTCAACCTGGCGGCCGAGCCGGCGGCCGAGGTCGACGTCAAGGGGCGCCGGATCCCGGTCCGCGCCGAACAGGTCAGCGGCGAGGAGCGGGAACGGCTGTTCCGGCGGCTGGTCGAGGAGTGGCCGGCCTACCGGACGTACGTCGAGCGGGCGGGTGGCCGCGAGATCAAGGTCTTCCGCCTGGTCCCGACCACCTGAACCGGATGGTCGCGCTTACGCAGGAGTTTCGCGGCGGCGCGGCCGACGCGGACCGTGTAGGCCGCGGATTCCGACGTGCTCACAGGCCCAGTTCTTCGCGCAGCTCGGCGAGCGAGATCGGGACTTCACCAGCCTCGATGCGGGCCAGGGCATCCCTGGCCGCCGCGACGTCCGCTGCATCCTCGGCGCGTTCGATCGCTTCCGCCAGGTCGGCCGGGACAATGGCAGCCAGCCGTTGTCCACGGCGAGTCACATAGGTGATCCGACCTGCGTAGTGAGCGCGCGAGACAACGTCCGCGAGACTGTCGCGGGCATCGGAGATCGGCAGCTCTGCGGCGGGTTCACTCATGCCGCACGTGTACAACCCGTACGACTCGTACAGTGCGCATCAGGTACGTGGAGGAAGGTGGACGGTGACCGCCGAACGGAGTCCGGACGACCCGCGGTGGCGGGTGGCCGAGCGGGTCGGGGACGCCGTCCTGCGCCGCTTCCCGGCCGACGTGCTCGCGGTCGCGGTGCACGGCCCGCTGGCGCACGGCGGCGGGGACAGCGAGGTGGGGCTGCTGGTCGCCACCTACCGGCCGGGCGCCGGGCCGAGACCGTCCACCCGTCGCGTCGACAAGGTGCTTGTCGAGCTGACCGTGGCCGGTGCGGACGACTACCTGCGGCGGGCGACGACGATCACGCCGGGCTGGCCGCTGGCCGCCGACCGCTACGTCACCACCCGCGCCCTGCACGATCCGACCGGCTGGCTGCCGAAGCTGCGCGACGAACACCTGGCCCGGCTGGCCCGGGCACGCCCGGCCGAGTTCACCACCGCCGCGCGGCAGGCCTGGTACCGGGGCAGCGCCGCGCACGCCCGCGCGCTGCGGCTGGCCGAGTGGTACGAGACCGACCAGGCGCTGCTCATGCTCGGTGAGGCCCGACTGGCCGCGGCGACCGTGCAGGGGCTGTTCAGCCGCACGTACTTCCGCGACCCGGGGGACGCGGTGCGGCGGACCGGACTGGCCGGGGCGGACATGACCGAGGTGGGCGCGGCACTGACCCGGCAGGCCGACGAGCTGGCCGCCCGGGGCCGGCCGGTCGACGGCACCGTCGACGACCTGCTGGACGGCTGAGGCCGTCAGCCGATGCCGCCACCGACCCCGATCAGCGCGCCGATCAGGTAGGTCGCGCCGGCCGCCGCCGCGCCCAGCAGCAGCTGCCGCAGGCCGCTGCTCCACCACGCGCGGTAGGTGAACCGGGCCACGATCGCCCCGGCGAGGAAGAGCCCCACGCCGCCGACCGCGAGCGCCAGCCACAGGCTGGTGAAGCCGAGCAGGTACGGCAGCAGCGGCACCAGGGCGCCGATCGAGAAGCAGACGAACGACGAGATCGCCGCCGCCCACGGGCTGGGCTGGTCGTCGGGGTCGACGCCCAGCTCCTCCCGGACGTGGACGCGCAGCGCCTCCTCCGGGTTGGCGCGTACCGCCTCGGCGACCTGGGTGGCCAGGTCGCGGGGCAGCCCGCGGGCCACCCACGCGTCGGCCAGCTCGCGGGCCTCCGCCTCCGGGTGCCGCTCCAGCTCCCGCCGCTCCTTGGCGACCTCGGCGGCCACCTGCTCGTTGGCCGACCGGACGCTCGTGTACTCGCCCAGGCCCATCGAGATGGCGCCGGCCACCAGGCCGGCCGTGCCGGTGAGCACGACGCTGCGCGGCGACACCCCGCCGCCGCCGACGCCGGCGATCAACGCGATGTTGGTGACCAGGCCGTCCATGGCGCCGAAGACCGCCGGCCGCAGCCAGCCGCCGGACACGTCCGCGTGGTGCGCCTCGCGCAGCGCCGCCGGGGTGTCGGTCACGGCAGGGTCAGGATCTCGTAGCCGTCGTCGGTCACGACGATGGTGTGCTCGAACTGCGCCGTCCACTTCCGGTCCTTGGTGACCACCGTCCAGCCGTCGTCCCACATGTCGTACTGGTAGGTGCCGAGGGTGATCATCGGCTCGATGGTGAAGGTCATCCCGGGCTCCATCAGGTCGGTGGGGCGCGGGCTGTCGTAGTGCGGCACGTAGAGGCCGCTGTGGAAGGCCTCGCCGATGCCGTGGCCGGTGAAGTCCCGCACCACGCCGTAGCCGAAGCGCTTGGCGTAGGACTCGATCACCCGGCCGACGACGTTGATCTGCCGGCCCGGCGCGACCGCCTTGATGCCGCGCATCATCGCCGTGTGGGTCCGCTCGACCAGCAGGCGGGCCTCCTCGCTCACCTCCCCGACGCAGAAGGTCGCGTCGGTGTCGCCGTGCACCCCGTTCAGGTACGCGGTGACGTCGACGTTGACGATGTCGCCGTCCTGGAGCACCGTCGAGTCGGGGATGCCGTGGCAGATCACCTCGTTGACGCTGGTGCAGCAGGACTTGGGGAAGCCCTTGTAGCCCAGCGTCGACGGATAGGCGCCGTGGTCGCAGAGGAATTCGTGCACCACCTGGTCGATCTCGTCGGTGGTCACCCCCGGCTTGCAGTGCTCGCCCGCGAGCTGGGTGGCCCGGGCCGCGAGCCGACCGGCCACCCGCATCTTCTCGATGGTCTCCGGCGTCTGCACGTGGGAGCCGCGCCACTCCTGCGGGCGCTTCTTCCCCACGTACTCGGGGCGCGGGATGTGGGCGGGGACCGCTCGCCACGGGGAGAGCGTGCCGGGGGTCAGCGGCGCACGGACGGTCATGTCCTCAGACTATCGCCGGCACCCCGGTGACCCCCGCCACGGCCCCGCCCACCAGGTTGTTGCCGTGCCGCAAACGCTGTGCCATTGTTGCTGCGTGGATCAAGGGGGTGCACCGCCCGTCTTCACCGTGACGGCGGAGGGCGAGGGCGACCACCTCCGTGTCCTGGTGACGGGTGAGGTCGACATGGCGACCGCCGACACCATGTTCCAGACCGCGCTCCGCGAGCCCGCCACGCGGCTCACGCTCGACCTGCGGGCGGTCACCTTCTTCGACTCGGCGGCCATCCACGCGGTGGTGCGGCTGTCCCAGCGCCTTCCGGGCGCGCTCACCGTGCTGCCGTCCCGGCAGGTCCGCCGCGTGCTGGAGATCTCCGGCCTGGGCGAGCAGGACTGGCTGGCCGACACCTGAGCCGGCTGCCGGTTCAGGGCAGCTCCTCCCCACCGTGCGCCACCGGGCCGGTCGGCCCGGCCGACGGGCGATCCGGTGCCGGCTTCCGTTCGCCGGGGTCGGTGGTGGCATCGGGGGCGAGGTCGCGCCGCAGCGCTTCGGCGTCCTGCTTGCTCACGCCACTCGCGCGGATCGTGTTCACGGCGATGATGCTGACGTCGTTCGCCAGGTTGACGCCCCCGATCCGCAGCCCGCTGGTGAGCGCGTCCTGCGCCTGACGGATGGCGTTCAACGCGGCACGTTGCGACCGGGACGGCCGGTCGGCCGACGGCGACCACTCCACGCCGACGTGCCGGACGGATTCGGCGAGGCTGTCGACGGCGGCCGCGAGCGAGGACGGGACCGGCTCGTCGTTGCGGAGCGCACTCTCCAGGTTGAGCGCGAGGTCACGACTCTGCAGCAGGGAGCGCATCATCAGTCCGGCGCCGTGTCGCCAGCCCTCCAGCGAGTTGTGGTTGTGCCACCGCAGCGGCGAGATGCGGACGACCTCGACGGCCGCCGAGAGCGCCGTGTCCAGGTCCGAGGTGTCGACGCCGCGCAGCGTGTCGAGGGCTCGCTTGGCCAGCTCGGCATCCCGGTTCCGGGCGGCCTCGGCCACTCGGTCGAGTTCGGTGGCGATGCGGTCGAGCAACGGTCGACCGGCGCGCCTGATCCGGTGGATCGGGTGCAGGGGAAGCACCACCAGTGCGACCAGGATGCCCACCACGCCGCCGACGAGACCGTCGACGAAGCGCGGAAGCGCGAGGTCCGTGCTGGCCGGGGAGAGCACGGCGATCACCATGGCGCTGCCGCCCACCTGGGTCACGAACGAACCCTCGCCACTCAGCAGCACGGCGAACAGGATCGACACGGCCACGATGAGACCGATCTGCACGTGCCCCTGCCCGACCCAGGAGACCAGCAGATCACCAAGCGTGATGCCGACCGCCACGCCCGCGACGAGGAACAGGGTCCGGCGGAAACGCTGGCCCACCGAACTGGCGATGGTGCCGACCGCCACGGCGGGCGCGAACAGGGGCTGAGGATTGTCGAGCACGTCGTTGGCGATCCACCACGCGCCGGCCGCGGCCACGCCCGACTGGACCGCCACGAGCAGGCTCAGCCGCAGCCGTACCAGTCGGTCGCGGGCCGTCGCGGAGCCGGTACGCCGCACCGCCCTCCACGCCGCGCCGACCGGGTCGCGGGTCGAGCGCGGGCCCGCCGGCTCCCCTCCTCTCACCCCGACCACGCTACGGCTTCCGCCGCCTCGGCCCGGTGGGAAAGCGAGGCTGGACGGCAGGGGATCACCCGGGCATGTCCCGGCGGTGAAGGGGTAGGCACCCCCGTCCTCGACGCGGAAGCGGTGGCCGGGTGGGCGTGATCGAGTTGCGGGTGCACGGCGTGGGTGGTCACAGCTCCGACCGGATCCTGGGCGAACGTCCCGCGCATCTCGTCGCCGGTGACGTGGAAGCGGGCTTCTACCGCCCTGGGGCCGGCCCGGAGGACCAGCAGCCGGCCGGGGAGGTGCGCCTGGAGGCCTACCGGTGGAACGGTCTGACCGGTGGAACGGCGGGGCGGACGTTCTCCCTGGTGCTGCTGCTGCCGTTCATGCTCGGCAACATCGCGCTGTGGGCTCTGCCGTTGACCGGTCGGGCGGGAGCGCCGGCCCGGTCGGTCGTCCGGCTCCTGTCCGTCTCGCTGACCATGATGTACGTGCTGGCGGTCGTCGGCGTCGCACTCGACCTCGTCGCCTGGCAGTGCCTGAGCTATCCGCGCTGCTACGAGGACCGCCGCTTCATCTCCTGGCTGGCCGGGCTGCCCGCCGGCTGGGAACTCGCCATCCTCGCCCTGTTTCCGCTGGCCGCGATCACCGCGTTGTGGCGTCTGGGCAGCCGGACCTGGCAGCTACCCGAGACCCGGGCACCCGACGGCGGGGACACCGAGATCGAGGGTCTGGACGAACCCGCCTTCTGGGACAACCGCAGCCTCGTCCGGCACCTCCGGGCCGTTCATCTGGCGGCGGCCCTGGGGACTCTCGACGCGGCCGTCCTCAGCGCGCTCGTGCCGCACGACCGACGGCTCACCGGCTACCTCCTGTTCGCCGCCGTGCTGCTCGTCACCGCCGCCGCGTTGATCATCTGCTGCCTGCCGGGAATCGAGCGTCGCACCAGCACGCCCCGCGCCGCCGCCGCGGCCCGGGCGCTGGCGCGCACCTCGGGCGTCCTGACCGTGGCCGTCCTCGCCTACTCACTCGTGCCGCGTGACTCCTGGACCGCCGCGGACAACCTGCCCGGCTACGACGTGCTCGTCGCTACCGTCTACGTGAGCCAGATGGTGCTGCTGACCGCACTGGCCGCGCTGGTCGTCGCGGCCCGACGGCACCACGTCACCAGTTCCGCGGTACTGCGCGGGCTCGCGGCGCCGGTGCTCATCCTCGTCGCGATCGGGTTCGCCGTGTCCTACTCCTCCGGCCTGGTCTATCTCTCCGCCGACTACCTCGACCGCGGATCGAGCCCCACTCCGGCGCGCCCCACTCCACCCGGGGCGCCGCCGCTCACCCCACCGGTGGCCTTCCGCTGGGCGGCGCTGGGGTTCTTCCTGGCGGTGGTCCTCGCGGCCGTCGTCGTCCTGACCCGCAGACTCTGGCGACGGTCGGCGCGCCGGGCCGCCGCCATGCGGACCCTGCGAGCCGAGTACGCCGAACTGGACCACGTACCTGCCGCGCGGGTGGCTGCCGCGCGCGACGCGATCGTCTCGGCACAGTTGGCCGACAAGCTCGGGCCGCTGGCGCCGGCTGCGTACGCCACGCTCGCGACGATCGCGCTCGGCGCGGCCGGGTCGGCGATCCTGCACGACGGGCCCGGCGACCTGGCCCGCGTCCTCGGCGGCGAGCCACTGGCCCGTCCCGTCGTCTTCGTCACCGACCTCGGCGCCTACCTGATCGGTACCTTCGCCGTCCTGCTGGGCGTCTTCGGCCTGTTCGCCTACCGGTCGAGAGGCATCCGTCTGATCGGCATCCTGTGGGAGCTGGCGACCTTCTGGCCGCGGGGCGCCCATCCGCTCGCCGCGCCCTGCTACTCCGAACGGGCGGTGCCCGACCTGACCCGCCGGGTCCGCCACCTGATCGCCTCCGGGGACACCGTCGTTCTCGCCGGGCAGAGTCACGGCAGCGTGCTCGCGGCCGTGACCGCCCTACAGCTCCCCCCGGCCACGCGCTCCCGGCTCGCGCTGCTCACCTTCGCGTCCCCGCTGCAGCGGCTCTACGCGCGCGTGTTCCCCGCCTACATCAACGACGTGCTGCTGCGGCGGATCGGCAGTGACCTCGACTGGCGCTGGACCAACCTGTGGCGCCGCACCGACCCGGTCGGCGGGCCGGTCTTCCTCCCGGACCGCGGAGCGTCGGACGACCCCGCCGCCGGAGTCGATCGACTGGTACGCGACCCGGCGGCGCTGACCGTCGCGCCCGGCAACACCGTGCCCCCACCGATCGAACGCCACCTGTTCCGGTTCGACGACACGTACCGCGCGGCCGTGCGGGATCTCGCCGCCCGCCTGCCGCGGAGGTGACGGGGTGGCCGCCGCTCAGTCCGTCCCGCTCAGTCGGCGGCGCAGCGTCAGCTCGGTGCCGTCCTCGGTGCGGGTCACGCTCATCTCCCCGAGCGCCTGGATCAGCGCCAGCCCGCGCCCGCGGAAGCTCGACCCGCTGGACTCCCGCCACCGCCCGCTGTCCCGGATCGTGGCCGTGACCGTGCGGTCCGCGATGGTGACCTCGACCCCGATCGTCGGATCGGCCGGGTCGACCGGGTGCTCGATCGCGTTCGCCGCGGCCTCGGAGATCGCCACGGTGAGGTCGAACAGGTCCGTCTCACCGACCTGGTGCGCGACGAGGAAGTCCTCCAGCCGCTTGCGCAGCACGCTGAGCCGGGTCGGATCCGCGGGCAACCGCAGCGCGAAACGGTTCAGCTCGGCCGCCTCCAGCGCCAGCACCGCCACGTCGTCGTGCCGGTCGCGCCCGGCGACCCGCTCCACGACGGCGTCGACCAGGTCGGCCACGTGCTCGCCGCGCACGGTCGCGTCGAGTCGCAACTGGCCGAGCCCGGCGTCGATGCCGGCCGTCCGGTCCTCGATCAGGCCGTCGGTGTAGAGCAGCAGCCGGCCGCCAGGGGCGAGTTCGCCCGTGGCGGTCCGGTAGACGGTGCCCGGGATCGCCCCGACCGGCGGTCCGAGGGCCCGATCGTGCAGGAACACCACGTCGTCTCCTCGGATCAGCAGGGGCGAGGGGTGACCCGCGCTGGCATACCGGAGCCGGCCGTCGCGCGGGGAGAAGCTGAGACAGACCACTGTCGCGAAGGAGCCGCTGCCTGTGGAGTGGACCAGCCGGTTGAGCCGGGTCAGCGCCTCCCCCGGGTCGTACCCCTCCAGGACGTACGCCCGCAGCGCGTTGCGCAGCTGGCCCATCGCGGCGGCGGCCCGCACACCCTTGCCGACCACGTCGCCGATGACCAGCACCATCTCGTCGTCGGGCGTGCCCATCACGTCGTACCAGTCGCCGCCGACCTCGACGTCGGCGCTGCCGGGCAGGTAACGGCTGGCGACCACCGCGCCCGGCAGCTGCGGGAGCGTACGCGGCAGCAGGCTGTGCTGGAGCGTGGTGGCGATCCGGTGCTCGGCCTCGTAGAGCTGGGCGTTCTCCAGCCGTACGCCGACCAGCCGGGCCAGCTCGGTCAGCGCCGCCTGTTCGGTGCCGCCGCCCTCGCGCCGCCACACCCGCAGCTCACCGAGCTGCTCGCCGGTGGTGCCGGTGAGCGGCAGCACCACGGACGGCTCGGCCGGCAGCTCCTCACCCGCGTCCTCCTCGTGGCGGGCGCCGGTGGCGGTGACCAGCACCCGGCCCGCCTCGGCCAGGGTGAGCGCGTGCCGGGCGGCCACCCGCACCACCTCGGCGGTGGACCGGGCGGTGTTGATCGCCACCGCCGCGTCGGCGAGCGCCCGCAACCGGCGGATGATCTGCCCGCGGAGCTGCCCCAGCTCGACGTTGGCCCGGACCCGGGCCACCAGCTCCTGGCTGGAGAAGGGCTTGGTGAGGTAGTCGTCCGCACCGACCGAGAGGCCGGCGACCTCCTCGGCGGCGCCGGCCCGCGCGGAGAGCAGCACGATCGGCACGTGCCGGGTGACCGGATTGGCGCGCAGCGCGGTGACCAGCCCGAAGCCGTCCAGCCGGGGCATCATCACGTCGGTGAGCACCAGGTCGAACGGGGTGTCGACGGCCAGCCGAAGCGCCTCCACTCCGTCCGGCACGGCCACCACCTCGTACGCCGGGGAGAGCAGCCGGCCGACGTGCTCGCGCAGGTCGGGGTTGTCGTCGGCGACCAGGATCCGGCCGGCCCCGCCCGGCCTCCCCGACGGTTCGGGCAGCCCGGCCGGCCGGGCCACCTCGTCGGTCCAGAACGCGGTCTCGGCGACGTAGAGCCGGGCCTGCTCCGGCTCGGACAAGGGCACCGGGGAGAGCACGGACACCCGGTCGGCCGGCAGGTGCGCGTAGCCGAACGGCAGGGTCACCCTGAAGGTCGTGCCCCGGTCGACGACGCTGGTCGCGGTGACCGTGCCGCCGTGCATCTCGACCAGCTCGCGGACCAGGGCGAGCCCGATGCCGGTGCCCTCGTGGGTGCGCGAGCGGGCACCGGCCACCCGGTGGAACCGCTCGAAGACCTGCGGCAGTTCCTCCGGCGCGATGCCGACGCCGGTGTCGGTGACCTCCAGCACGGCGACACCGTCGCCGGAGTGGACCCGGACCCGGATCTCGCCGTCGAAGGTGAACTTGACCGCGTTGGAGAGCAGGTTGAGGACGATCTTCTCCCACATGTCCCGGTCCACGTAGACCGGCGCGGGCAGCGGCGGGCAGTCGACCACCAGGCGCAGCCCGGCCCGCTCGGTGGCCGAGCGGAACGTGCTGGCCAGCCGGGACGTGTAGTCGGACAGGTCGGTGGGTTGGTAGCGGGCGGCCAGCCGGCCGGACTCCAGCCGGGAGAAGTCGAGCACGGTGTTGACCAGCTTGAGCAGGCGCAGCCCGTTGCGGTGCATCATGGTCAGGCGATCGGTGTAGCGGTCGGGCAGCTCCCGGTCGGCGAGCATGTCCTCCAGCGGGCCGAGGACCAGGGTCAGCGGGGTCCGGAACTCGTGGCTCACGTTGGCGAAGAAGTTGGTCTTGGCGCGGTCGAGCGCGGCCAGCTCGGCGGCGCGGGCGCGCTCCTGCTCGTACGCCCGCTGCTTGCCGACCGCCCGGCTGACCTGGGCGGCGACCAGGTCGACGAAGTCGCGGTAGTCGTCGGTGAACGGCAGCCGGCGGGACACCCCGAGCAGCAGCACCCCGGCCGGCTCGTTGGTGGCGGTCAGCGGCAGCAGCAACGCCTGGTCGGCGGCGTCGGCCGGCACGGCGCCGGGCAGGTCGGCGGTGGCGATCCAGCGCGGCGCGGTCAGCTCCTCGCCGGCGGGCAGTCCCGGCGGCGGGCCGGCGACCGTGGCCGGGTCCGTGCCGGTGCAGCCGGCGAGCACGCCGGTACCGTCGGGGTCGGTGAGCCAGAGCGCGCTGAACGGCACGTCGGCCCGGTGGGCGTCGAGCACCCGGGCGACGGCCCGGCCCAGTTCGAGCGTGCTCGGCACGTCGCCCAGCTCGTTGCCCAGCTCGGCCAGGGCCCGCAGCCGGCGCTCGCCGAGCACCCGGCCGGTGGTCTCGTTGACGAAGCAGAAGATCCCCTCGACGGTGCCGTCGGCGTCCCGGATCGGGTCGTACGAGACGTCGAAGTAGACGTCCTCGAGAAAGCCGTGCCGGTCGATCACGAAGGGATGGTTCTCGCCCCGGTAGGGCACGCCGGTGCCGCGCACGCCGTCCAGCAGCGGTCCGAGCACGTCCCACGTCTCGGCCCAGTGCAGCCGGGCGGACTGCCCGATCACCGCCGGGTGCTTGTCGCCGATGGTGGGCCGGTAGGCGTCGTTGTAGAAGGCCAGGTGGTCCGCGCCCCAGAAGACCACCATCTGGGCGCGCGACGCCAGCATGGTGCTCACCGCGTGGCAGAGCGCGGCCGGCCAACGGTCCGGGGTGCCGAGCGGGGTGGTGGCCCAGTCGAAGCCGCGCAGCCGCTCGCCCATCTCGCCGCCGGCGGCGAACGCCGCGCTCAGCAACGGTGGGAATGACGCGCCGGCCGCCGGGGACGATCGACCGACGTCCCCGCCCCCCTGGGCCGAGCCCATGCAGCCTCCCGCTCCGGCCATGTCCACGACGGTCGGCGTGGTTACGCCGACCGTCCCCGCCTACTACCCCGGCGGAGGAGCAACGTAACGCACCGGCACCGGTGGACGCTGCTTACCTCCGCCTCATCCTGACGTAACCGGCGGGCGGGGGCGAGTCGGGCGGGGCCGCGGGTCGGTCGGCTGTGATCTGCGCGACACCGCCGCCCGCACCAGCGCGGTGACCGGCCGCGGGTCGGCCTCGTTCTCCGGATGCCACTGCACGCCGAGCACGAAGCGCCGCGCCGGGTCCTCCACCGCCTCCACCACCCCGTCGTCGGCCCAGCCGGTGACCGCCAGGCCGCCGGGGTCGGCCACCGCCTGGTGGTGGTACGAGTTGACCCGGTCCACCCCGGCCATCACCGTCGCGGCCCGGCTGCCCGGGGCGAAGCGCACCGGATGCGACCCGTACACCCCGGGGGCCGGCCGGTGCCCGTCGTGCCCGACCACGTCCGGCAGGTGCTGGTGCAGGCTGCCGCCGTACGCCACGGCCAGCAACTGCATCCCCCGGCACACGCCCAGCACGGGCAGGTCGGCCGCGAGCGCCGCGGTCAGCAGCGCCACCTCGCCGGCGTCACGCTCCGGCCGGCTCTCGGTGCGCGGGTCGGGCGGCTGCCCGTACCGCTCCGGGCCGACGTCCGCGCCGCCGGCCAGCAGCAGGCCGTCCAGCAGCCCGAGCACGTCGGCGTCGGCGTCGTCCGGGGGCAGCACCACGGCCCGGCCGCCCGCCGCGGTGACCGCCCGCACGTACGCGTGCGGCACCAGCGTCGCCGGCACGTCCCGCCACACCGCCCAGCCGGCCGGCTCGACGTACGCGGTGACGCCGATGACCGGCCGTCGGCTCCTCATAATGGAGTCACGTAGGCGCCGGTGATGCCGCCGTCGACCACGAACTGCGCGGCGGTCATGAACGAGGCGTCGTCGCTGGCCAGGAACGCCACCGCGGCGGCGATCTCGGTCGGGTCCCCGAACCGGCCCATCGGCACGTGCACCAGACGCCGGGCGGCCCGCTCCGGGTCCTTGGCGAACAGGTCCAGCAGCAGCGGCGTGGCCACCGGGCCGGGGCAGAGCGCGTTGACCCGGATGCCCTCGCGGGCGAACTGCACGCCCAACTCCCGGGTCATCGCCAGCACCCCGCCCTTGCTCGCCGTGTACGCGATCTGCGAGGTGGCCGCGCCCATCAGCGCCACGAACGAGGCGGTGTTGATGATCGAGCCCTTGCCCTGCCGGCGCATGTGCGGGATGACGTACTTGCAGCACAGGTAGACGCTCGTGGTGTTGACCCGCAGCACCCGCTCCCAGGCGTCCATCCCGGTCTCCAGGATGGAGTCGTCGTCGGGCGGCGAGATGCCGGCGTTGTTGAACGCGACGTCCACCCGGCCGTGCCGCTCGACCACGCCGTCGAACAGGTCGCGGACGGCCGTCTCGTCGGCCACGTCGGCGGCGACGAACTCGCCGTCCACCTCCTGCGCCGCCCGGGTGCCGGCGTCGACGTCGACGTCCACGCAGACCACCCGGGCGCCCTCGGCGGCGAAGCGTCGTACGGTGGCCAGCCCGATGCCGCTGCCGGCGCCGGTCACCACTGCCACCCGGTCGGAAAGCCGTCCCTGCACGGTGATCACTCCTCGGTGCCGATGAACACGTTCTTGACGTCGGTGAAGGCGTGCAGCGCGTCCGGGCCCAGCTCACGGCCGAGGCCGGAGCGCTTCATCCCGCCGAACGGGGTCCAGTAACGCACCGAGGAGTGCGAGTTGACGCTGAGGTTGCCCGACTCCACCGCCCGGGCCACCCGGACGGCCCGGCCCACGTCCCGGGTCCAGATCGAGCCGGAGAGGCCGTACTCGGTGTCGTTGGCGAGCCGGATCGCGTCCGCCTCGTCGTCGAACGGGAGCACCGACACGACCGGACCGAAGATCTCGTCCCGCCAGTGCCGGTCCGTCGGGGAGCCGGCGAGCAGCACCGTCGGGGCGTACCAGAAGCCGGGGCCGTCGGGGCGGGAGCCGGTGAAGGCGACGTCCGCGCCGTCGACGTACCCGGCGACCCGGTCCCGGTGCGCGGCGGAGATCAGCGGGCCCATCTCGGCGGTCTCCCGGGCCGGGTCCTCCACCCGGAACGCCCGCACGGCGGGTTCGAGCAGTTCCAGGAAGCGGTCGTACACCCGGCGTTGGACCAGGATCCGGGAGCGGGCGCAGCAGTCCTGGCCGGCGTTGTCGAAGACCGCCGACGGCGCGGTGGCCGCCGCCTTCTCCAGATCCGCGTCGGCGAAGACGATGTTCGCCGACTTGCCGCCCAGCTCCAGCGTCACCCGCTTCACCTGGGCCGCGCAGCCGGCCATGATCCGGGTGCCCACCTCGGTCGAGCCGGTGAAGCAGACCTTGCGGACCGCCGGGTGGGTGACGAACCGCTCGCCGACCACGCTGCCCTGCCCGGGCAGCACGGTGAACACGCCCTCGGGCAGGCCGGCGTCGCGGGCCAGCTCGGCCAGGCGCAGCGCGGTCAGCGGGGTCAGCTCGGCCGGCTTGAGCACCACCGTGTTGCCGGCGGCGAGCGCCGGGGCGAAGCCCCAGCCGGCGATCGGCATCGGGAAGTTCCACGGCACGATCACCCCGACCACGCCCAGCGGCTCGTGGAACGTGACGTCCAGCCCGCCGGGCACCGGGATCTGGTGCCCGGTCAGCCGCTCCGGCGCGCCCGCGTAGTAGTCGAGCACGTCCCGGACGTTGCCCGCCTCCCAGCGCGCGTTGCCGATGGTGTGCCCGGCGTTGCGCACCTCCAGGAGCGCCAGCTCCTCAAGGTGCGCGTCCACCTGGGCCGCGAACCGCCGCAGCAGCCGCCCCCGGTCCCCCGGCGCCACGTGACGCCACGTCCCGAACGCGACAGCCGCCCGCGCCACCGCCGCGTCCACGTCCGCCACGGAGCTGGCCGCGACATCCCCGATCCCCACGCCGTCGACCGGCGACACCACCTCAGTCACGCCCGCACCCCCCACCCCTCCCCCTGCCCTCTCCCGTCCCCACCGTCCCCGTCCCCGTTCCTGCCGCCGATCGTGCACTTGCCGCCCCGACGAAGGCCACATCTGCCGCGATTCGCGGGCCGCAAGTGCACGATCGCGGGGGAGGTCAGGGGGGTGGGTCAGAGGCGTTCGAAGCCACGCCGCAGCTCCCAGTCCGTGACCGCGGCGTCGAAGGCGGTCAGCTCGACCTTCGCCTGGTTGGCGTAGTGGGCGGTCACCTCGTCGCCGAACGCCGCCCGGGCCACCTCCGAGCGCTGCCACAGGTCGAGCGCGTCACGCAGCGTGCCGGGGACCCGCTCGGCCTCCGGGTCGTCGTACGCGTTGCCGGTGCACTCGTCCGCCAGCTCCAGCTCGTTCTCGATGCCGTGCACCGCGCCGGCCACCAGCGCGGCGATCGCCAGGTAAGGATTGACGTCCGCCCCCGGCACCCGGTTCTCCACCCGCATCCCCTGCCCGTGCCCGACCAGCCGCAGCGCGCAGGTGCGGTTGTCGGTGCCCCAGCGCAACGCGGTGGGCGCGAACGAGCCGGGCTGGTAGCGCTTGTAGGAGTTGATGTTCGGCGCGAACAACAGGCTGAACTCGCGCATGGTGGCGAGCAGCCCGGCCAGCACCCGCTGCCCGGTCACGCTGAGGTGCGCCGGCCCGTCGCCCAGCATCGCCGACGAGCCGGCGGCATCACGCAGCGAGAAGTGGATGTGACAGGAGTTGCCCTCGCGCTCGTTCGGCTTGGCCATGAACGTGATCGCCATGCCCTCCTGGGCGGCGATCTCCTTGGCGCCGTTCTTGTAGATGACGTGGTGGTCGGCGCAGCGCACCGCCTCGTCGTAGCGGAAGGCGATCTCGTGCTGGCCGAGGTTGCACTCGCCCTTGGCGCTCTCCGGGGTGAGCCCGGCGGCGGCCATCTCGGTGCGGATGCGGCGCAGCAGCGGCTCCACCCGGGCGGTGCCGAGCAGGGAGTAGTCCACGTTGTACTGGTTGGCCGGGGTCAGGTCACGGTAGCCGCGCGACCACGCCTGCTCGTACGAGTCGCGGTAGAGCACGAACTCCAGCTCGGTGCCGGCGTACGCGGTCAGCCCGTGCGCGGCCAGCCGGTCGAGCTGGCGGCGCAGGATCTGCCGGGGCGAGGCGACGACCGGGCCGGAGCCGTCCAGCCACTCCAGGTCGGCCAGCAGCAGCGCGGAGCCGGGCTGCCAGGGCATCCGGCGCAGCGTGTCCAGGTCGGGGCGCATGGCGAAGTCGCCGTAGCCGCGTTCCCAGCTCGACATCGCGTAGCCGTCGACGGTGTTCATGTCCACGTCCACGGCGAGCAGGTAGTTGCACCCCTCGCTGCCGTTGGTGACCACCTGGTCGAGGAAGTAGGGCGCGTGGAACCGCTTGCCCTGCAGGCGGCCCTGCATGTCGGTGAGGGCGAGCACCACCGTGTCGATCTCACCCTCGGTGACGGCGACCCGCAACTGTTCCAGCGAGAGCGGCGTTCTCTTCATCAGGGGGCCTCCATCACCAAGGTCTACTGGCAAACCGGATCACCGTCAATGCCCCGACGAGGTCGGGGGCGAAACGCCAGGAGTGCACATGCGTCGTCGGATCGTCGCGGCCGTCGCCGCCGTCCTCGTGATCGCACTGGGCGCCACCGACGCGCGCGCCGACCGGCGGCCCGCCGCCGCGCCCGAACGCCCGACCACCGCCGTCGACCGGCGGCCGGTCCCGCTCGACCTGCGCGGCGTCGGACTGCGGGCCGTCCGGTCCGGACCCGACCTGACCCGCCCGCAGGTGGTCGCCACCGGGCTGGAGGTGCCGTGGGGGCTGGACTTCCTGCCCGACGGCAGCGCGCTGGTGGCGCAGCGGAACCAGGGCACGATCGTGCGGATCCGTCCCGGCCGCCCGGCCCGGCAGGTCGCCCGGATCCCGGACGTGGTGGCCGGCGGCGAGGCGGGCCTGCTCGGGCTCGCGGTCTCCCCCACGTACCGCCGGGACCGCTGGGTCTACGCCTGCTACACCACCGCCACGGACATCCGGATCGTCCGGTTCCGGCTCCGGTCGGACCAGGCCCCGCAGGTGCTGGTCAGCGGCATCGCCCGGGCCACGTTCCACGACGGCGGGCGGATCGGGTTCGGCCCCGACGGCATGCTCTACGCCGGCGTCGGGGACGCCGGGGTGGCCGCCCGCGCCCAGGACCTGACCAGCCGCAACGGCAAGATCCTGCGGATCCGCCCGGACGGCCGGGTGCCGGCGGACAACCCGTTCCCCGGCTCGCCGGTCTACAGCTACGGCCACCGCAACGTGCAGGGACTCGCCTGGGACCGGGGCGGCCGGCTGTTCGCCACCGAGTTCGGGCAGAGCACCTGGGACGAGGTGAACCGGATCGTGCCGGGCGGCAACTACGGTTGGCCGGTGGTCGAGGGCGTCGCCGGCGACCCCCGGTTCCGCGACCCGGTCGTCGTCTGGTCGCCCGCCCAGGCGTCGCCGTCCGGGGCCGCGTTCACCCGGGGCACGCTCTACGTCGCCGCGCTGCGCGGGACGCGGCTCTGGGCGATCCCGGTCGACACCGCCGGCAACGTCGGCGTACCGGTGGCGGAACTGGTCGGGACGTACGGTCGCCTGCGTACCGTGGCGGTCGCCCCGGACGGCGCGCTCTGGGTGACCACCAGCAACCGCGAGCCGCGCGGCGTCCCCCCGGCGGCCGACGACGACCGCGTCCTCCGCTTCCCGCCCACCCACCGCCAGCCCTCGGCCTGAGACCCCTGGGGTACGCGGACAGCCCGTCGGTCGCCGGTGGCGCCCAGGTCAGTAGCGGGTGCCGGCGGGTGCCGGCAGAGCGTCGAGTTCCGCCAGGTCGGTGTCGGTGAGCCGGAGCCGGGCGGCGGCGGCGTTCTCGTCGAGCCGGGTGCGGCGACGGGTGCCGGGGATCGGCACGACGTGGTCGCCCTGGGCCAGGGTCCAGGCGAGGGCCACCTGTCCGGCGGTGGCGTGGTGCCGGGCGGCGATGGCTTCGACCCGGTCGACGAGGGCGAGGTTGGCGGCGCGGTTGTCCTGGTGGAAACGGGGCAGGCGGCCGCGGAAGTCGTCGGCGGCGAAGACGGTGTCCCGGTACCGGCCGGTGAGGAATCCGCGGCCGAGCGGGGAGAACGGCACGAACGCGGCACCGTGGCGGACGCACCAGTCGAGGCTGGTGGTGAGGTGGTCGCGGGTCCACAGGGACAGTTCCGACTGGACGGCGCTGATCGGGTGTACGGCGTGGGCGCGGTCGAGCTGGTCGACGGTGAACTCGGAGACCCCGAGGGCACGGGCCTTGCCGGCGGCGACCATCTCGGCCATGGCGCCGATGCTGTCCTCGACGGGGACGTTCGGGTCGGGCCGGTGCAGGTAGTACAGGTCGACGTGGTCGACTCCGAGCCGGCGCAGGGACGCGTCGATGGCCTGCCGCAGGTGTTCGGGCCGGCCGTCCTGCACGATGGGGAAGTTGTCCCCGTCGGTGTCGGTGACGACGTTGCCGCCCTTGGTGGCGAGGACGACCTCGTCGCGCCGGCCGGCGACGGCCCTGCCGACGACCTCCTCGTTGGTGAAGGGGCCGTACATGTCGGCGGTGTCCAGGAAGGTGACCCCGAGGTCGAGAGCGTGGTTGATGACCTGGTCCGGGTCCTCCGCCCCGGGGTCGTCACCGTAGGCCCAGGTCATACCCATGCAGCCGAGTCCGACGGCGCCGACGGTGGGCCCGTCGGTCCAGAGCTGCCGGGTGGGAATGGTGTCGGTGGTCATCCGTCTCTCCTCACGTTCGAGCCCCGGTCGGTGCGGGCCGCCTCCGGCTCCGGTCGTCGAACCCGACGTTACGAGTTCGAGCGCACTCGAAGGCAACCTGTCGGCCCGGCGGTCCGTCCACCGACCGCCGCCGCACGACCCGCGCGCGACGGGGTCAGGCCGGCGGGGTGGGAGCCTGCTCCTCGACCGTACGACGGGGGCCGGTGAACCACTTGCGGGCCGAGGCGTACCACCAGATCGCCACGCCGAGCAGCACACCACCGATCGCCAGCGGGGCGTAGTTCACCGCCGTCCAACTGAACTCGGGATCGCCCGGCACGCCGGCCGGCACGATCGGCAGGACGAAGTAGACCGAGATGATCGCGATCTCCACCACCGCGATCCAGCCGAGCAGCCGGTAGCGCCGGCCGAGCGTCCACGGCCCCGGCACGAACCGGTCTCCCATCCGCAACCGCAGGAAGATCGGGATGATGAAGGACAGGTAGAGCCCGATCACCGCCACCGACACCACCGCGTAGAAGGCGACCGGGATGCCGCCGCGCTGGTAGAGCGCGGGCAGCGTGAGCACCAGCCCGGCCAGCGTGGCGCCGATGATGGCGTTCACCGGCGTGCCGTTGCGGTTCACCTTCGACCACAGCCGCCAGCCCGGCACCGCCCGGTCCCGGCTGAACGCGTACGCCATCCGCGACATCGAGGTCACGCAGCTCATCCCGCAGAAGAACTGCCCGATGGTGGAGATGATGATGACGGCCTTGAAGAAGAACGGCGTCAGCGCGGTCTCGAAGATCGCCCCGGAGAAGCCGCCCGCTTCGTTGATCGCGTCCACGTCGGTGGCCGCGAACAGGAACGCCAGCAGCAGGATCCACCCGCCGACCGCCGAATAGAAGATCGACCGCCAGAGCCCCTGCGCGGCCGCCTTGGACGCGCCACGCGTCTCCTCCGAGACATGGGCGCAGGCGTCGAATCCGGTGATCGTGTACTGCGTCAGCAGGAAGCCCAGCGGCAGGATGTAGAACCAGAACGCCAGCCCGCCGGTGTCCCCGTCGCCGAAGCCGGAGTTGTTGAACCGCTCGGTGAAGACGAACTGGAAGCTCTGGTGGTCGTCCGGGACCAGGACCAGGATCAGCACCACCGCGGCCGCGCCGGCCACGTGCCACCAGACCGAGACGTTCTGGAGTACGTCGATGACGCGGTGCCCGTAGATGTTGATCAGCCCGTGCAGGGCGAGGATCACCACGAACAGCCCGAACGTCTGCTGCCCGGTGCCGGCCCAGCCGTCGAAGAGCGCCGACAGCGTCAGGTTGAGGAAGGTGGCGCAGCCGTAGTCGACCGAGGCGGTCACCGCGACCAGCCCGATCAGGTTGAGCCAGCCGGTGAACCAGCCGTGCACCGGCCGGCCCATGGTCGCCGCCCACCAGTAGATCCCGCCCGCCGTCGGGTACGCCGAGACCAGCTCGGCCAGGCAGAACCCGATGATCAGGATGAACAGCGAGATCAGCGGCCAGCCCCAGGAGATCGCGACCGGGCCGCCGTTGTTCCACGCCTGGCCGAACGTGGTGAAGCAGCCGGCCAGGATCGAGATGATGGAGAACGAGATGGCGAAGTTGGAGAAGCCGCTCCACTTGCGGCGCAACTCCTGTTTGTAGCCGAGTTCGGCGAGTCGTCGGGCGTCGTCGTCCATCGGCTGCTCGGCGGTCGGCGCGGGTGTCGTGGCCACTGCACACCTCCTCGAGGCGAAGTCCCCGTACGAGTGCTCGCAGTCTGCTCCCGCCGATCAAGGTGGTCAATACGCGTCCCGGGTAATTGCGTTGTCCCGAGTTCCCGCCCGGGGCATGCTTGAAGCCGTGACCAGGCCCGACCCGACGGGCCAGCGCCGGGCGCTCGGCAACGCCCGGTCCGCGGCGGCGCGCGGCGTCCACCTCTCTCTCACTGATGTACGGCGATCCGCCGTACCCCCGGACGCCCCGCGCCGCCGCACCCTCACCCCCGGCCGGCCGCGACCCAGGCGGTCAGGAAATCCGCGGCCGGCACCCCGAAGAGCAGACAGACCCCGGCCAGCCGGGCGATGGTGGGCCGCCGGACGGCGACGGCGTAGCCGGCGACCAGCACCGGCGCCCACAGGTCCTGCAGGAGCCACGATTCCCGCCGGACCAGCAGGTCGAGGTGGCAGACCGCGAGCCACACCACGGTCGCCGCCGACCAGAGCACCAGGCCGGCCCGCCGGCACGCCCGCGTACCCCAGCGCACCGCCGCCGTGACGTCCCCGGCGACGCGGTCCGCGGCGACGTCCAGCACGGTCGTCGGCAGGTAGAGCGCGGCCACCAGGAACAGGCCGAGCAGCACCACGCCGACCGGGTAACCGGTGACGGGCCGGTGCAGGGACCAGCCGGCCAGTGGCGCGAGGACCCCCACGGCGAGGGCGTTGGCGGCGACGTCCAGGCCCGGCCGGGTCTTCAGCCGCACCGGTGGTGCGCTGTAGAGCCAGCCGAGCAGCAGCACGACGGCCGTGCCGAGGGCGAACACCGGCCCGATCGCGGTGCCGGCGAGCACCAGGGCGGCGACCGTGGCCCACCGTTGCCAGCGCGTCAGGTCGGTCCCGGTGAGCACGCCGGTGACCAGCGGCGCGGTGGCCTTGCGCGGGTTCCGCCGGTCGCTGGGCAGGTCGTGCCGGTCGTTGCCGGCGAGTACGGCGGTCCACAGCAGCGGGCCGAGCACGACAAGCGCGGCGAGCGATCTCGGCAGCGTCGCGGCCGGGGGCAGCCAGCGGTGGGTGGCGAGCACCGAGCCGGCGTAGGCGGCGGCCCAGCCGAGCGGCCAGAACCACGGACGGGACAGGAGCAGCAGCGCCCGGGCCCGAGCCGTTCGCGCGTCGGCGGCGGGGCGGAGGAGGACCATGCCACCGACGCTAGGAATCCGCCGGGCCGGCGACCTCCCGCCGGCGAGCCAGGACGCTCCCCCGCGACGGGGAACCGCGGGTCAGGCGAACAGCAGCCCGGCCACCCAGAGTGCGGCGATCACCAGACCGGCGGAGAACTCGACGAGCATGGACAACCCGGCCGCCTTGAGCGCCTGCACCGTCGCCGGCCAGGCCAGCTGGTTGCTGCCCAGCCGCAGCCGCTCCGCGCCCCAGACGCCGCCGACGAAGCCGATCGGCAGGCCGACCACCGGGATCACGAAGAACCCGACCAGGCCGAGCAGCCCGCCGGCCAGCAGCGACGACGTGGGTACGCCGGTGCGCTTGAGGTTCCGCCCCGGCCAGAGGTACTTGACCACGGTGCCGCCGGCGGCGACCACGGTGGCGGCGGCGAGCACCGCCCAGCGGCCCGGGCCGGCGTCGGCGAACAACGCCCAGACCAGCACGCCACCCCAGCACAGCGGAAGCGCCGGCAGCCCCGGCACCACCACGCCGGCCAGGCCGGCCAGGATCGCCAACGCGGCGACCACCGACACCACGGCCTGCGAATCGCTCAGACTCACGAGTTTCTCTTTCTGCTCTGCGGGTGCGGCGCAACCGAGGTGTTAAGCGGGGGCCCCTCCTCTACCGGAGGCGTTAACAAGGGGCCCTTCCTTACCCCTCAAGGCGGGCGCGGATGCCGTCGGCGGGCATGGGAGCCCCGAACAGCCGGCCCTGCCCGGTGTCGCACCGCAGCGCCCGCAGCCGTTCGGCCTGCACCTCGGTCTCCACCGCCTCGGCGGTCACCGACAGCTCCAGCGCGTGCGCCAACCGGACCAGCGCGTCGACGATCCGCTCGTCCCGGTGGTCGGCGACCGCGTCCGCGCCGTCGCCCCGGATCCCCTCGACGAACGGGCCGGCCAGCTTCACGCAGTGGATCGGCAGCCGGCGCAGGTACGCCAGATTCGAGTAGCCGGTGCCGAAGTCGTCGATGGCCAGCCGCAGTCCCAGGTCGGCGAGCTGGTGCAGGGCGCGCAGCGGCTCACCCGCGCTGCCCATCACCGCGCTCTCGGTCAGCTCCAGCTGGAGCAGCGCGGCGGGCAGCCCGGTGTGCTGCAAGGCCTCGGCCACGGTCTCCACGATCGCCGGGTCGTCGGCCTGCCGGGCAGCCAGGTTGACGCTGACCACGGGCGTGGTCGACGGGAACGACCGCCGCCAGCCCTCGGCGTCCCGGCACGCCTGGCGCAGCACCCAGGCGCCGAGGCGGACGATCAGACCGGTCTCCTCGGCCAGGCCGATGAACCGGTCCGGCCCGAGCAGCCCCAACTCCGGGTGCTGCCAGCGGACCAGCGCCTCGACCGCCACCATCGTGCCGTCCAGCAGGGACACGATCGGCTGGTAGTGCAGGACGAACTCGCCCCGGTCCAGCGCGGCGGGCAGGTTCGACGCCAGCGAGGAGCGGGCGATGTCGGCGGCGCTGCGCTCCGGGTCGTACACCGCCCACCGGCCCCGCCCCTCGGCCTTGGCCCAGTAGAGCGTGGTGTCGGCGGCCTTCATCAGCTCCGCCACGCTGGTCTCCGCGGCCGGGCACTCCACGATGCCGATGCTGGCCGAGACGGCGAGCTGCTGGTCGTCCACGTGCACCGGGGCGGAGACCGCGGCCAGGGCCAGCTCGGCCACCTCCACCGCGTCGTCGATCCCGCCGTCGGAGTCGACCAGGATGACGAACTCGTCCCCGCCCATCCGGGCCACCAGGTGCCCCCGGCCGGCCACGCAGTCGCTCAGCCGGCGGGCGATCACCTTGAGCAGCCGGTCGCCCAGGTCGTGCCCGAGGCTGTCGTTGACCGCCTTGAAGCCGTCCAGGTCGATGAAGCAGAGCCCGACGCGCTGCTCCGGCCCGGCCGCGTCGAAGACGTCGCCGAGCGTCTCGAAGAACAGCGTCCGGTTGGGCAGCCCGGTCAGCGGGTCGTGCAGCGCCTGGAAGCGCAGCCGCTGCTGAAGCTCGTACCGCTCGGTGATGTCCTCGATCATGGCGACGGTGAAGCGCGGCCGGCCGTCGTCGTAGCGGATGAGCGAGACGGCCAGGTCGGTCCAGACCACGCTGCCGTCCTTGCGGTAGTAGCGCTTCTCCACCCGGGCGCTGTCCCGCTTGCCCTCGATCAGCTCCTGGTAGACCTCCCACATGCCGGCCGCGTCGTCGGCGTGGAACAACCCGGCCACGTTCATCAGCCGCAGCTCGCCGACGGTGTAGCCGAGCATGTCCGCGAACGACTGGTTGACCTCGATGATCTGCCCGTCGACGCCGGCGATGCCGATGCCGATGGCCGCGCCGGTGAAGACCGCCCGGAAGCGGGCCTCGCTGTCGCGCAGCGCCTGCTCGACGGTGTCCCGGGCCTGCCAGGCGGAGCGGGCGATGCGCTCCTGCTGGCTGAACACCCGGTCGCGCAGCGCCCGGGCGACCAGCTCGCGTACCGGCGCGGGGATCTCCTCCGGCAGCTCCGGCGGCTCGTCGTCGAGGTGCCGTACCGCGACCTGGAGCGGGTTGTCGCCGGTGAAGGGCGGGCTGCCGGTGAGGCAGCAGTAGGCGACCGCGCCGAGCGCGTACACGTCGGTGGCGCCGGAGACCGGGCGGCCGGCGGCCTGCTCGGGTGCCATGTAGAGGGCGGTGCCGGGAACCGCGTTCGTGCTGGTGATGCTGGTGACGTTCGTCGACCGGGCCACGCCGAAGTCGACCAGGACGACGGTGCCGTCCTCCTGCACCAGCAGGTTGCTCGGCTTGACGTCGCGGTGGACGATGCCGCGGCCGTGGGCGCCGTGCAGCGCCTGGGCCACCTGGGCCACGATCGACATGGTCTCGGCGACCTCGAGCTGCCCGGCAGCCTCGATCCGCCGGGACAGCGGCTCACCGGCGACGAACTCCATCACCAGGTAGTCGGCCCGGCTGCCGTCGGGCAGCTCGTCCTCGCCGCAGTCGAAGACCTGGACCACGCCGGGGTGGCGCAGCGACGCCATGATCCGCGCCTCGGAGCGGAACCGGGCGATGAAGTCGGGGTCGGAGACCAGCGCCGGCAGCAGCACCTTCACCGCGACCGGACGGCCGAGGACCAGGTCGGTGGCACGCCAGACGTCGCCCATGCCGCCGGTGGCGACACGGTCTTCCAGGCGGTACCGACCGCTGAGTACGACGTCGGAGGTGAGCATTCCCATACCGTACCCACCGCGGTCCCGGAGTATTTCCCGCGATCTCTCCCGTCGGGACCGGCGAGCGGTTCCGACCCGGTCATCCGTTCGGCCGAGGGCGGTTTCGTCCGTCGGCGCACGGTGACCGGCCGGGTACGATCGGCCAGAAAGTGTCCGGACGGTGGCGGATGTCCGTCTCGACCGGACCGTCTCTGCCCGGTTCGTCCGCATCGGCAGCGATCCGCTGGTGGCCTTCGTTACACCGACACGCCGATACGCTCGGTAGACATTTCTCTCTGTTTTCCAGGACCTTCGTGGCTTGCCGGTCGCCTCGGTCGCCTCCTAGCGTTGGCCCGGCTCCCGGCCGCCCCACGACGTCGGTACGGTATGTCCGCCGACGGCCGCGCTGTGCGGCAGTGTCCATGCGCACCGGTGGCGAGCCGGTGCCGATCAGCTCAGCGGGGGGCCGGGGTGCGAATGGCGCAGTGGTCTCCCGCGCGGGCGGACGCCCGGCCGGTGACACCCGTCCGGCTGGGGCGGCGCCCGTGACCGCGGACCTCAACGAGGCGGTCGCCGCCGCGCGGGCGGGCGACGAGGAGGCCTTCCGCCACCTCTACCGCAGTCTCCAGCCGGCCCTGCTGCGCTACCTGACCGCGCTGGTCGGCGCCGACGCCGAGGACGTGGCGTCGGAGACCTGGCTGCAGATCTCGCGTGACCTGCCGTCGTTCACCGGCGGCGAGTTCCGGGCCTGGGCGGTGACCATCTCGCGCAACCGGGCCATGGACCACCTGCGCCGGCAGCGGCGGCGCCCGGCGGTGCCGGTGCCCGTGCAGGCCCTCACCGATCTGGCCTCGGACGCCGACACCGCCGACCGGGCGGGAGAGGCCATCGGCACCGAGAGCGCGCTGGCGCTGATCCGCACGTTGCCGCCGGCAGAGGCGGAGGCGGTGATGCTGCGGGCCGTCATCGGCCTCGACGCGGAGACCGCCGGGCGGGTGCTGGGCCGGCGCGCCGGCGCCGTGCGTACCGCCGCCCACCGTGGGTTGCGTCGCCTGGCCGCGATGCTGGAGCGCTCGCCGGAGGGCATCCCGACAGGTGTCCAGGAGACGCCCGCGCCCCGCCCCCGCACCGACCGCCGCGCGCCGCACGCGCCCGAGGCCGAGCCGGCGGAGGGCTGACGTGAGGAGAGACGGCATGCATCCGCGCCGGCCCGACGACCGGGCGGAATCCGAGCGCCTTCTCGACGCC
>NZ_CADEAU010000026.1 GCF_902825405.1 Micromonospora maritima
GCCCGCCGGCGGCGGCAGCAGCGCGACCGTCGGCGCCGGATGCGCCCCGCCGGCCGGGTCCGCCCAGCGCACCACCGTGCCGTCGGCGTACGTCTGCACCACGGTGAACACCAGCCGGTCGGTGGCGGGCATCGGGCCCATGCCGAGCGGCAGCCGGGCCGCCCCGGTGCCGCCACCGGGCACCCGGAGCCAGGTCACGGCGTGGGTCACCTGGTTGAGTTCGGCCGCGTGGATGCCGGCGACCGGCTGGTCGAGGGTGCGGGTGGTGATGGTCGGCGCCCAGTCCGGCACGGACAGCGGGTAGACCTCACCGATCGGGGCGTCCGCGGGCATGGTCAGCTCGATCTTGGTGGTCCGGGTGCCCGGCCGGTCCGCGGGCACCACCACGGACAGTTCGATCGCGTCGCCCTGGTGCACCTCGCCGGGGGAGGTCGTGACGGTCACCCCGGCGGCGGCGCTCGCGGCGCCCGGCCAACCCACCGTCGCGGCGAGCGCGGCGGCCAGCAGCGCCGCCGCCCACCGGCCCTGACGGGTCATCCTCATGGTCGTCCCCATCCTTCTCGACTGGGGTCGGTACCGGCTCCGACCCCACCCGGTAGTTCGGCCGGGAGGACGGAAAGGTTCAACGGCACGCCCAACTCGTCGTCGGCGGGACGTGGCGTCGGCGTCGGCGGGGCTCGGGGCGACCGATAGCATCGCAGGGGCCGGTCACCGGCCCATCCGTACCTCGACGACAGGAGTCACCGTGTCCGCACCCCGTACCCCCGTCGTGGCCGACCCCGTCGTCGTCGCCGCCGGGACCACGGCGGCCGACGCGGTGGCCGCGGCCGGCCTGCCCACGACCGGGCCGAAGGCGGTCGTGGTGGTCCGCGACCCGCACGGCCAGCTGCGCGACCTGGACTGGAAGCCGGCCGAGGAGACCGCGGTCGAGCCGGTCGGGCTGGACACCCCGGACGGGCTGGACGTGCTGCGCCACTCGACCGCGCACGTGCTGGCCCAGGCGGTGCAGGACGTCTTCCCGGAGGCGAAGCTCGGCATCGGCCCGCCGATCGAGAACGGCTTCTACTACGACTTCCAGGTCGGCAAGCCCTTCCAGCCGGAGGACCTGGCCAAGCTCGAGAAGCGCATGCAGGAGATCGTCAAGTCCGGCCAGCGGTTCCGCCGGCGCCGGTTCTCCAGCCTGGACGAGGCCCGCGCCGAGCTGGCCGCCGAGCCGTTCAAGCTGGAACTGATCGAGGTCAAGGGCGAGGGCCTGGACTCCTCCGAGGTGATGGAGGTGGGCGGCGGCGAGCTGACCATCTACGACAACCTCGCCGCCAACGAGGAGAAGGTCTGCTGGTCGGACCTGTGCCGCGGCCCGCACCTGCCGAACACCCGGCTGATCGGCGCGTTCAAGCTGATGCGGTCGGCCGCCGCCTACTGGCGCGGGTCGGAGAAGAACCCGCAGCTCCAGCGCGTGTACGGCACCGCGTGGCCGACCCGGGACGAGCTGAAGGCGTACCTGAAGCTGTTGGAGGAGGCCGCCCGGCGCGACCACCGCAAGCTCGGCGCGGACCTCGACCTGTTCAGCTTCCCCGACGAGATCGGCTCCGGCCTGCCGGTCTTCCACCCCAGGGGCGGCGTGCTCAAGCGGGTGATGGAGGACTACGTCCGCACCCGCCACATCGAGGAGGGCTTCCAGTACGTCGGGACGCCGCACATCTCCAAGGAAGGTCTCTTCCACACCTCGGGACACCTGCCCTACTACAAGGACACGATGTTCCCGCCGATGGAGATGGAGGGCAGCGACTACTACCTCAAGGCGATGAACTGCCCGATGCACAACCTGATCTACCGGTCGCGCGGGCGGTCCTACCGGCAGCTGCCGATCCGGTTGTTCGAGTTCGGCTCGGTCTACCGGTACGAGAAGTCGGGCGTCATCCACGGCCTGACCCGGGTCCGCGGCTTCACCCAGGACGACTCGCACTCCTACTGCACCCGGGAACAGGCGCCGGCCGAGATCAAGCACCTGCTCGGCTTCGTGCTCAGCCTGCTGCGTGACTTCGGCATCGACGACTTCTACCTGGAGCTGTCCACCCGCGACGACAGCCGGCCGGACAAGTTCGTCGGCACCGACTCCGACTGGGCCACCGCCACCGCGGTGCTGGAGCAGTGCGCGCTGGAGACCGGCCTGGACCTGGTGCCGGACCCGGGCGGCGCGGCGTTCTACGGCCCGAAGATCTCGGTGCAGGCCAAGGACGCGATCGGCCGCACCTGGCAGATGTCGACCATCCAGTACGACTTCAACCAGCCGAAGGGCTTCGGCCTGGAGTACCAGGCGGCCGACGGCACCCGGCAGCAGCCGGTGATGATCCACTGCGCCAAGTTCGGCTCGATCGAGCGGTTCATCGGCGTGCTCACCGAGCACTACGCGGGCGCGTTCCCGGCCTGGCTCGCCCCGGTGCAGGTGGTCGGCATCCCGATCCGCGACGACCACGGCGACTACCTGGAGGAGTTCGCCGCGACGCTGCGCCGGCAGGGGATCCGGGCCGAGGTCGACCTGGGCGACGACCGGATGCAGAAGAAGATCCGCAACGCCCAGCAGCAGAAGATCCCGTTCATGGTCATCGCCGGTGACGACGACGTGGCCGCCGGCACCGTGTCGTTCCGCTACCGGGACGGGTCGCAGCGCAACGGTGTACCGCTGGACGAGGCGGCGGCGCACGTCCGCGAGGTCGTCGAGTCGCGTACCAACAGCGGCCCTACCGCCGCCGTCGCCGAGTAGCCGGGTCGCCGGACCGCGCCGCCCGCGTGGCGGCGCGGTTCGGCGACGGTCGGCCGCGGATCGTAGGATCGCCGGTGTGACAGGGGCGGAGCGGGACACCGGGTACGGCGGCGACGACGGGCTGGCGGACGGGCTGGACCGGCTCTGGACGCCGCACCGGATGACCTACATCTCCGGCGAGGACCGGCCCGAGGGCGGGTACGAGAAGCCGACCGGCTGCCCGTTCTGCCTGGCCCCCGGCCTGCCGGCGGAGGACAGCCTGGTGGTGGCGCGGGGCGAGCACGTCTTCGCGGTGCTCAACCTCTACCCGTACAACCCCGGCCACCTGCTGGTCTGCCCCTACCGGCACGTGGCCGACTACACCGAGCTGGACGAGCCGGAGACGGTCGAGCTGGCCGCGTTCACCAAGGCCGCCATGCGGGTGGTCCGGCACGTGTCCAGCGCGCACGGCTTCAACCTGGGCATGAACCAGGGCGGCGTCGCGGGCGCGGGCATCGCCGCGCACCTGCACCAGCACGTGGTGCCGCGCTGGGGCGGCGACGCCAACTTCATGCCGGTGATCGGCCGCACCAAGGTGCTGCCGCAACTGCTCGCGGACACCCGGGACCTGCTCGCCAAGGCGTGGCCGGCCTGACCGGGGCCCACCCCGACAGTACGATCTTGCGCATGGCCCTCCTGCACCGCGCGGAACTGCGCCCCTCGAAACTGGAGCTGCTCGTCGCCTGGCTGCCCGGCCGGTCCTGGTTCGTCGGCCGGGCCGGCGCCCCGGTGACCCGCGTGGCGGCGTACCGCTTCGACGACCCGGCCGGCGAGGTCGGCATGGAGACGCTGCTCGTGCGGGCCGGCGAGGGCCCGGTGCTCCAGGTGCCGCTGACCTACCGCGGCGCACCGCTGGCCGGCGGGGAGCGGTTCCTGGTCGGCACCGTGGAGCATTCCGTGCTCGGTCGCCGCTGGGTGTACGACGCGTGCGGCGACCCGGTCTACCCGCCGGCGCTGGCCGCCGCGGTGCTCACCGACGCCGGTCAGGCGCAGGAGTACTTCGAGGTCGACGGCGAACGGCAGGTGCGCGAGCCGAGCATGACCGTGTCGGGCAGCCGCACCGACCGGACGTGGCCGGCCGGCCCGGCCGACGAGGTGGTCGACGGCGACCCGACGGTCATCCGGGCCGGGGACGTCGAGCTGGTCCTGGTCCGGCGGCCCGTCCCGGCCGACACCGACGACGCCGGTGCGCCCGTTCCGAACCGGCTGACCGGCGCCTGGCCGGGGCAGGACGTCCCGGTGCTGCTGGCCTACGCCCGCTGACGTCCCGGTCGGCCCGGTCGGCCCGGTCGGCCCGGTCGGCTCGGCCACGCTTCGGTCTGACGGCGTCAGCCCGTCCACGCGGTCGGCCTGTCCACGGTCGGCCTGACGGCGCGGGCAGACTCGCCGGTCGCCGGGCGGACAGACCGACTGCTCAGGAGCGATATGACCAGGAGTCATAAATATGACTGCTGGTCATATCGCTCTCTCCGGAAGGCCCTTCCTCTCCCGTCACGCTGGGTTATGGCCGCCGGGCACTCGGGGTGACGAAGCCGCCCACTCGCGCCGGGAAGGTGACAGGATTCGGCGATGGCAGTCAGCACGCGGCCGCTGGGCCGCAGCGGCATCGAGGTGAGCGCGCTCGGCATGGGGTGCTGGGCGATCGGCGGCCCGTGGTCGGAGGGCGCCCGCCCGCTGGGCTGGGGCGCGGTCGACGACGACGAGTCGGTGCGAGCCGTCCGCCGCGCCCTGGACCTCGGGGTGACGCTCTTCGACACCGCCGACACCTACGGCGCCGGGCACGGCGAGCGGGTGCTCGGGCGGGCCCTCGCCGGCCGGCGGGACCAGGCCGTGATCGCCACCAAGTGGGGCTACACGTTCGACGAGCGGACCCGGCAGGCCACCGGGGAGAACGCCTCGCCGCAGTACCTGCGCCGAGCGGTGGTCGACTCGCTGCGCCGGTTGGACACCGACCGGATCGACCTCTACCAGCTGCACCTCGGCGACCTGCCGCTGCCCCGCGTCGAGGCGCTGGTCGGCACGCTGGACGACCTGGTCGCCGACGGACTGGTCCGGGCGTACGGGTGGAGCACCGACCGGGCCGACCGGGCCGCCGCCTTCGCCCAGGTCGCCCGCGGGGCCGCCGCCGTGCAGCACGCGCTCTCGGTGCTCCGGGACGCCCCGGCCATGCTGGCCGCCTGCGACAAGCACGACCTGGCCAGCCTGGCCCGGGGGCCGCTCGGAATGGGGCTGCTCACCGGCAAGTACACGCCGGAGTCGACGCTGCCCCGCGACGATGTACGCGGCCTCGGTCCGACCTGGCTGGAGTGGTTCCGCAGCGGCCGGCCGGCCCCCGAGTGGCTGCGTCGGGTGGCCCGGGTCCGGGATGCGCTCACCGCCGACGGCCGGACCCTGGCGCAGGGGGCGATCGGGTGGATCTGGGCGCGCAGCGACCGGGCCGTGCCGATCCCCGGCGCCCGCACGGTGGCCCAGGTCGAGGAGAACGCCGCCGCGCTGGCCCGGGGTCCGCTCGCCCCGGACCACTTCGCCGAGGTGGAGCGGCAACTGGCGGCGGTCCGCTCGGCCGCCCTCCGGGACGCCGACCGCCCCCACTGGCCGATGCCCCCCGTCCCCGCCGCCCGCCCCTGACGGCGAACGGGGGCGGGGGAGGGAGGCAGGGGCGGCGGGGTCAGTGGGTGGTGGACTCCTTGCGGGCCTGGTCGGCCAGGTGGGCCGGCATGGGCTCGTGGCGGGCGAACTCGCGGCGGAACGTGCCGGTGCCGGCGGTCATCGACCGCAGCTCCACCGCGTACCGCAGCAGTTCGGTCGCGGGCACCTCGGCGCGGACCAGGGTGCGGCCCTCGGCGTCCGGGTCGGGCTCGGTGCCGAGCACCCGGCCGCGCCGCCCGGACAGGTCGCCCATCACCGCGCCGACCGAGGAGTCGGCCACCCGGACGGTGATCTCGTCGACCGGTTCCAGCAGCGTCGGCTGACCCTTCTCGGCGGCGTCGCGCAGCGCCAGTGCGCCCGCGGTCTGGAACGCCGCGTCGGAGGAGTCGACGCTGTGCGCCTTCCCGTCGACGAGCGTGACGCGCAGGTCCACCACCGGGTGGCCGGCGACCAGGCCGCGCTCCATCTGCGCCCGGACACCCTTCTCCACCGACGGGATGTAGTTGTGCGGGACCGCGCCGCCGACCACCTTGTCGACGAACTCGAAGCCGGCGCCCCGGGGCAGCGGCTCCACCTCGATGTCGCAGACCGCGTACTGACCGTGGCCGCCGGACTGCTTGACGTGCCGTCCGTGCCCGCGCGCGGCGGCGGTGAACGTCTCCCGCAGCGCCACCCGGACCGGCTCGGTGTCCAGCTCGACCCCGCCGCCGCGCAGCCGGTCGAGCACCACGTCGGCGTGCGCCTCGCCCATGCACCACAGCACCAGCTGGTGGGTCTCCGGGTTGCGTTCCAGCCGCAGCGTCGGGTCGCCGGCGACCAGCCGGGACAGGTTGCGCGCCAGCGCGTCCTCGTCGGCCCGGCTGCGCGCCACGACCGCCACCGGCAGCAGCGGCTCGGGCATCTCCCAGGGCGCGACCAGCAGCGGCTCGTCCCTGGCGGAGATGGTGTCGCCGGTCTCCGCGCTGCCCGACTTGGTGACCGCGCACAGGTCACCGGCGACGCAGGCCGGCACCTCGCGCAGCGTCGCACCGAGCGGGCTGTAGACGTGGCCGACCCGCTCGTCGGCGTCGTGGTCCGGGTGGCCGCGCTCGGCCATGCCGTGACCGGACACGTGGATCACCTGGTCGGGGCGGAGCGTGCCGGAGAAGACGCGGACCAGCGAGACCCGCCCGACGTGCCTGTCGACCGTCGTCTTGACCACCTCGGCGACGAGCGGGCCGTCCGGGTCGCAGGTCAGCGGCGGGCGGGGCGAGCCGTCCACCCCGGTGACCGCCGGCAGGTCGTGCTCCAGCGGCGACGGGAACGCCGTGACCAGGCCGTCGAGCAGCGCGTCGAGGCCGACGCCGGTCTCCGCGCAGACCGGCACCACCGGGTAGAAGTGGCCGCGGGCGACCGCCGTCTCCAGGTCGGTGACGAGCACCTGGGGGTCGATCTGCTCGCCCCCGAGGTAGCGGTCCATCAGGGTCTCGTCCTCGCTCTCCGCGATGATCCCCTCGATCAGCTCGTCGCGGGCCTCCTGGATGGCGGGCAGGTGCTCGGGGTCCGGCTCGCGCACCGCCGCCGGCAACCCGGCCGAGTAGTCGAACACACGGCGGGTGATCAGGCCCATCAGACCGGCCACCGACTCGCCGTCGTCGCCGAGCATGGGCAGGTAGAGCGGCAGCACGTTGTCGCCGAAGACGCGCTGGCAGAGCGCGACGGCCTCGTCGAAGTCGGCGCGCGGGTGGTCGAGTCGGGAGACCGCCACCGCGCGTGGCATGTCCACCGCGGCACACTCCTCCCAGAGCGCGGCGGTGGCGGCGTCCATCCCGTCGACCGCGGAGACCACGAACAGCGCCGCGTCGGCGGCGCGCAGCCCCGCGCGCAGCTCGCCGACGAAGTCGCCGTAGCCCGGCGTGTCCAGGAGGTTGACCTTGACGTCACGGTGGACCAGCGGGGCGCAGGCCAGGCTCACCGAGCGTTGTTGGCGTACGGCGGCGGGGTCGTGGTCGCAGACCGTGGTGCCCTCGGTGACCGAGCCGGCCCGGCCGATCGTGCCGCTGGCCGCCAGCAGCGCCTCGACCAGAGTCGTCTTGCCCGCGCCGGAGTGCCCGACGAGCACCACGTTGCGAACCCTGCCGGGCTCGGTCACCACCGGCGCGCCGCCGGTGACACCCTTCTCGTTCTTCTGCGCCATCGCGGCGCACCTCCCTCAACCGGTGGTGGTGGCGACCGCCGCGGGCGACGGGGGAGCGGACCCGGACGGGCGCCGCGGCGATATCTTCCGGTGATCTGCTGCTGGACGGGAACGCGGACCGGTGATCCGGTGAACTGGCTCACCTCCCGGCTCGATCTCACACCCGCGCCGGTGCCGACACAAGTGTCGTCGGGCGGGTCGTCCGCCCGGCTGTGTCCTCGTCCGCTGCCGGCCGTTATCGTGGGACCGCCATGGCGAAGATCTTCCAAGTGACGGCCCGCGCGGGCATGACCCGCGTCGTGGAGCCGATCGCGCGCGGACTGCTCCGTGCGGGTGTGTCCCCGAACGCGGTCACCGTGACCGGCACCGTCGGCGTGCTCGTCGGCGCCCTCGGCTTCGGCGCGCGTGGCCACCTGGTCGCCGGCGCGCTGATCGTCACGGTCTTCGCCCTCACCGACCTGCTCGACGGCACGATGGCCCGGATGAGCGGTGGCTCGACCCGGTTCGGCGCGTTCCTCGACTCGAGCATGGACCGGATCGCCGACAGCGCGGTCTTCGGCGCGGTCGCGTACTGGCTGGCCACCGAACACGACTACTCGGGCGTGGCCGCGGCGCTGATCTGCCTGGCCGCGGGCGGGCTGGTCTCCTACGTGAAGGCCCGCGCCGAGGGGCTCGGCATGACCTGCAACGTCGGGATCGCCGAGCGCACCGAGCGGCTGCTCATCGTCGGCGTCGGCGGCCTGCTCACCGGCGTCGGCCTCCGTCCGGCGCTGGAGGTCGCGCTCTGGCTGCTCGCCGCCGTCTCGATCTTCACCGTCGGGCAGCGGATGGCCCACGTGTACCGCCAGGCCCAGCGGGTCGGCACGGAGTGAACCTCACCGAGGCGGGCTTCGTCGCGGGCTGGCGCCTGGTCCGGGCGCTGCCCCGGTCCGTCGCGGCCGCGGCCTTCCGGGCGGGCGCCGACCGCGCCCACCGCCGGGACGGCGGGGGTACGCGTCGACTGCGCGCGAACCTGCGCCGGGTGGTCGGCCCGGAGCTGCCCGAGGTGGAGCTGGACGCGCTGGTGCGTGCGGGCCTGCGCTCGTACGCCCGCTACTGGATGGAGGCGTTCCGGTTGCCCGGCCTGAGCCGGGCGCAGATCCTCGCCGGGTTCCGCCTGGACGGGCAGGACCTGCTCGCCGCCGACGTGGCGGCCGGGCGGGGTGCCGTGGTGGCGCTGCCGCACGCCGGCAACTGGGACGCCGCGGGCGCCTGGGTGGCGGCCACCGGCTGGCCGATGACCACCGTCGCCGAGCGGCTTCCGGACGGCGTCTACGAGCGGTTCGTCGGCTTCCGGGAAGGGCTGGGAATGGAGATCCTGCCCAACCGCGGCGGCTCGCGTCCCGCGTTCGACGTGCTGGTGGACCGGCTGCGCGCCGGTTACGTGGTGCCCCTGCTCGCCGACCGGGACCTGTCGGCCCGGGGCGTGGAGGTCGACTTCTTCGGCGGCCGGACCCGGATGCCGGCCGGGCCGGCGCTGCTGGCCATCCGCACCGGCGCCCCGCTCTACGTGGCCTCGATGTGGTACGAACCGGACGCGGCGTGCGCGTCGATCGAGGGCCCGCTGCCGCTGCCGGAACCGGACAGCGCCCCGCTCGACGAGCGGGTGCGCGTGGTGACGCAGCGGATTGCCGACGGTCTGGCGGCGGGCATCGCCCGGCATCCGGAAGACTGGCACATGCTGCAGCGGATGTGGCTGGACCAGGGGCCGCAGGGTGCGCCCACGTCGGCGCAGCCGCCGGCCACCACCGGGACGGTCTAGAGGGGGCGCCAGTGCGGATCGGCATCGTGTGCCCGTACTCCTTCGACGTGCCGGGCGGGGTGCAGAACCACGTCATGGACCTGGCCGAGGCGCTGCTCGGGCTCGGCCACGAGGTGAGCGTGCTGGCTCCGGCCGACGAGGACGCGCCGCTGCCGCCGTACGTGGTGTCGGCGGGCCGGGCCGTGCCGCTGCCGTACAACGGCTCGGTGGCCCGGATCGCCTTCGGCCCGGTCTCCACCGCCCGGGTGCGGCGCTGGATCACCCGCGGCGACTTCGACGTGCTGCACGTGCACGAGCCGCTGACCCCGAGCCTGTCGATGCTGGCGGTGCTCTGCGCCCGCGGCCCGGTGGTGGCCACCTTCCACACCGCGATGACCCGCTCCCGGGTGCTCTCCGCCGCGCAGGGGGTGCTGCGGATCGTGCTGGAGCGGATCACCGCCCGGATCGCGGTCAGCGCGCTCGCCCGCAAGGTGCAGGTCGAGCACATGGACGGCGGCGCGGTGGAGATCCCCAACGGGGTGACGGTGGCGAAGTTCGCCGGGGTGGCGCCGCTGCCCGACTGGCCGGGGGAGTGCGCACCGGGCGCCGGCGGCACGCTGGGTTTCCTGGGCCGGTTCACCGAGCCCCGCAAGGGCTTCCCGATCCTGCGCGACGCGTTCGTCGCGCTCGCCCCGCGACGCCCCGGGCTGCGTCTGCTGGTGGCCGGTCCGGGCGACGCCGACGAGCTGTACGGGCGGTTCCCGGCCGAGCTGCGCGACCGGGTCACCTTCCTCGGCCTGGTCTCCGAGGCGGACAAGGCACGCATGCTGCGCAGCGCGCACCTCTACGTCGCACCGAACACCGGAGGGGAGTCCTTCGGGATGATCCTCACCGAGGCGCTCGCCGCCGGCACCACGGTGGTCGCCAGCGACCTGGACGCGTTCCGCCGGGTGCTCGACGGCGGCCGGGCCGGCCGGCTCTTCCCGACCGGCGACGCGGTGGCGCTGGGCGCCGCGCTGACCGAGCTGCTCGACGACGAGGGCCAGCGGGCCGGGCTGACCGCCGCCGGCGACCAGGTGGTGGCGAATTTCGACTGGCCCGTGGTTGCCCGCCGCGTTCTGGAGGTATACGCAGCCGCGATCGAGGCCACCGACGGCCGGGTCATGGACCAGGAGTGGGCGGGGCTGGGCTGAGCACGGTGGCCGGTGGGGCCGCTGTGACGAGCGCGTCGACCGGTGCCCGCGCCGGCCGGCCGGGATGAGGAGCAGCACTACGATGCCGGGCATGTGGTGGGTGGTGGGCGCGCTTCTGGTGCTCGGGCTGGTCTCGGCGTACCTGACCTGGACCTCCGGCCGGGTGCAGCGGCTCCAGGTCCGGGCGGACTCGGCGGCCCGTGCGCTGGACGCGCACCTGCTGCGCCGCGCGGCCGCCGCCGCGGTCCTGGCCGAGCAGCGGTACGGCGTGGAGCTGTACGCCGCCGCCCGGATCGCGCTGGACGCCGCCCCGGAGGAGCGTGAGGCCGCCGAGAACGACCTCACCCGGCAGTTGCGCGCGGTGCGGCTGGACCCGGACGACGCGGCCTGCGCGGCGGTGATCGCCGCCAGCCGCCGGTTGGCGTTGGCCCGGCAGGTGCACACCGACCTGGTCCGGGACGCCCGCTCGGCCCGCAGCCGGCCGGTGGTGCGGCTGTTCCGAATGGGACGGGGGCGGGAGTGGCCCCGCTACTTCGACATCGACGACCCGACGGTGGTGCCCCGCGCGGACGTCACCACCGGCTGACCGGGTCCGGGGGCCGTGACGGCGGCCACAGGGCAGGCCACCGGGGGGCCGATTGGCTGTCGGAGCGGCGTCGCGCCGGTCGTAGCATTCCAGCGCAGCCCCCCTCCCCAGCACGCCGAGGAGCGATGACCCGTGTCTGAATCCACCTCCCCGACCACCGACGCCACCGTCGGCACCGCCCGCGTCAAGCGCGGCATGGCCGAGATGCTCAAGGGTGGCGTCATCATGGACGTGGTCACCCCCGAGCAGGCGAAGATCGCCGAGGACGCCGGCGCCGTGGCCGTGATGGCTCTGGAGCGCGTGCCGGCCGACATCCGCGCCCAGGGTGGCGTGTCCCGGATGAGCGACCCGGACATGATCGACGGCATCATCTCCGCCGTCTCGATCCCGGTGATGGCCAAGGCCCGGATCGGCCACTTCGTCGAGGCGCGGATCCTCCAGGCGCTCGGCGTCGACTACGTCGACGAGTCCGAGGTGCTGACCCCGGCCGACTACGCCAACCACATCGACAAGTGGGCGTTCACCGTCCCGTTCGTGTGCGGCGCGACCAACCTGGGCGAGGCGCTGCGCCGGATCACCGAGGGCGCCGCCATGATCCGCTCGAAGGGCGAGGCGGGCACCGGTGACGTCTCCAACGCCACCACCCACATGCGGAAGATCCGGCAGGAGATCCGCCGGCTCCAGTCGCTGCCGGCCGACGAGCTGTACGTCGCGGCGAAGGAGCTGCAGGCCCCGTACGAGCTGGTCAAGGAGGTCGCCGAGCGCGGCAAGCTGCCGGTCGTGCTGTTCACCGCGGGCGGCATCGCCACCCCGGCCGACGCGGCCATGATGATGCAGCTCGGCGCGGAGGGCGTGTTCGTCGGCTCGGGCATCTTCAAGTCCGGCAACCCGGCCCAGCGGGCCGCCGCGATCGTCAAGGCGACCACGTTCCACGACGACCCGGACGTGCTGGCCAAGGTGTCGCGGGGGCTGGGCGAGGCGATGGTCGGGATCAACGTCGACGAGATCCCCCAGCCGCACCGCCTCGCCGAGCGCGGTTGGTGAGCATGTAAGGAAGGGCCCCTTCTTAACGCATCCGGTAGAGAAAGGGCCCCCGCTCAACACCTGTGGGAGGAACGGCGTGACCGTACCCGTGATCGGCGTGCTCGCGCTCCAGGGCGACGTACGCGAGCACGTCGCGGCGCTGACCGGCGCGGGCGCCGACGCCCGGCCGGTGCGCCGCCCCGGCGAGCTGGACGCGGTCGACGGCCTGGTGGTGCCCGGCGGCGAGTCGACCACGATCAGCAAGCTGGTGGACATCTTCGAGATGCGCGAGCCGATCGACAAGCGGATCGCCGCCGGGATGCCGGTCTACGGCTCCTGCGCCGGCATGATCATGCTGGCCACCGAGGTGCTGGACGGCCGCCCCGACCAGCGCGGCTTCGCCGGCATCGGCATGACGGTCCGGCGCAACGCGTTCGGCCGCCAGGTGGACTCGTTCGAGGCCCCGGTGTCGATCAGCGGGGTCGACGGCGACCCGTTCCACGCGGTGTTCATCCGCGCGCCGTGGGTCGAGCGGGTCGGCCCGGACGTCGACGTGCTCGGCCGGGTCAGCGACGGCCCGGCGGCCGGCCGGATCGTCGCGGTCCGCCAGGGCAACCTGCTGGCCACCTCGTTCCACCCCGAGCTGACCGGCGACCTGCGCCTGCACCGCTTCTTCGTCGACCTGGTCCGGGCCGCCGCCTGACCGGCCGCCGGCGCGTGCCGCGCCGCTCGTGGTGACGGGAGTGACGCGCGGTGACGTCCGCTCGGTAGGATTGCCGGGTTCGGCTCCGGCGTGGGCTGTCGACGCAGGCGTGGATCACTAACGGAGGTACTCAGATGTCCGGCCACTCAAAGTGGGCGACCACCAAGCACAAGAAGGCCGTGATCGACGCCAAGCGCGGCAAGATGTTCGCCAAGCTGATCAAGAACGTCGAGGTGGCGGCCCGCACCGGCGGCGGCGACCCGGCCGGCAACCCGACCCTCTACGACGCCATCCAGAAGGCGAAGAAGAACTCCGTCCCGAACGACAACATCGACCGCGCGGTCAAGCGCGGCTCCGGGCTGGAGGCGGGCGGCGCCGACTGGCAGACGATCATGTACGAGGGCTACGGCCCGAACGGCGTGGCGATGCTGATCGAGTGCCTCACCGACAACCGCAACCGCGCCGCCACCGAGGTGCGCACCGCGCTGACCCGCAACGGCGGCTCGCTCGCCGACGCCGGCTCGGTGTCGTACATGTTCTCCCGCAAGGGCGTGGTGATCGTGCCCAAGGCCGGCACCAGCGAGGACGACGTGATGATGGCCGTCCTCGACGCCGGCGCCGAGGAGGTCAACGACCTCGACGAGGCGTTCGAGGTGGTCTCCGAGCCGGGCGACCTGATCGCGGTGCGCACCGCGCTGCAGGACGCCGGCATCGAGTACGAGTCGGCCGAGTCCTCCCTGATCCCCAGCGTGAACGTGCCGCTGGACGAGGAGGGCGCGCGCAAGATCTTCAAGCTGATCGACGTGCTGGAGGACTGCGACGACGTGCAGAACGTCTACGCCAACTTCGACGTCTCCGACGAGGTGATGGCCGCGGTCGGCTGACCCGGCCCGCGCCCGTCCCTCCTGCGTCGATCGTGAGGTCGGCGGCGTCGGTCGTCCCTTCTGTCGCCGCCGGGTGCTGGAGCGGGAGTGGCGCGCGGGTGGCCTGAGGCCCGGCGCACCGGTGGGCCCGGCGCACGCCCCACCGGAGCGTGCGCCGGGCCGGTCGGTCACCGGCGGCCGGCGCGGACCGCCTTGACCGCGCTGTCGATCACGTCCCAGCCCGCGACGACCACGGTGACCACCACGGCGATCCGGGCGACGTCGTCCGCGCCGCCCTCACGGAGCCAGGCGAAGCGCTCGATCAGGTCCGGGTTGAGCAGCCGGTCGGTCAGCAGCAGCCACACCACCGGCGCCGCGAACGCCAGGTTGAGCAGCGCGTTGACCGCCACGAGCGGCCAGGTCCACCGGCCCGACCGGTACTTCGCGACCTCCAGGCCGACGGTGGCCAGCAGCACCGCGATCAGCGCCGGGAGCCAGAAGCTCCAGAGCGCCGGGTCGAGCACCGGCAGCCGGGACCCGTCGCCGCCGGCCCAGTGCTGGAAGTGCTGCCCGACCAGGACGCCGACCGTGCCGAGCAGGAACACCACGGACGCGACGCTGTCCGGCTGGCTGATCTGCCGCTCGTGGGTCTCCTCGGGGAGTTGGTCGACGGTCCACTCGGGCAGCCCGAGCGGGGCCCGGGTGCGCTCCAGGACGGCGAAGGACAGCGTGACCCAGAAGGCGATCTGCACGGCCGTCTGCAACGCGCTCGCGATGCCGGCGCCGATCGCCGCGCCCGGTTCGCCGCCGACCGTCGCCTTGACCACGCCGGTGACCACGCCGACGATCGCCGGGATCCAGGTGAGCAGCGTCCGCAGCACCCGCCACCAGAGCAGGTAGTAGCGCGGGCCGATGAGCTGGAGCGTGCGGTCGCTGTAGCGCGCCGCGAGCTGCTCGGGGTTGCCCATCTCGGTGAGCACCTCGCGCTCGGCGGAGCCGTGGTCCTGCCCGCCGGCGGTCCGGTCGTCGATCATGTCGGCGATGGAGGCGCGCAGCTCCTCGGCGAGCTCGGCGCGGCGGGGCGCCGGCACGGTCCGGAGGGTGGCCGCGACGTAGCGGTCGGTCAGGGAACTCATCGCCCTACTCCTTCGATCAGCTGGGTGACGGACGTCTGGACCGCGGTCAGGTCGTCGAGCAGGCGGCCCAGCACCCTCTCGCCGTCGTCACTGGTGCGGTAGAACTTGCGCGGCCGGCTCTCCTCGGTGTTCCACTCGCTGGTCAGCAGGCCCTGTTCCTCGAGCCGGCGCAGCAGCGGGTAGAGCGTGTTGGCGTCGACCGCGAAGCCGTGCGCGGCCAACCGTTGCAGCAGGGCGTAGCCGTAGTCGGGGCGGCGTAGGGCGACCAGGCTGGCCACCACGATCGTGCCGCGTCGCAGCTCCTGGAGGTGGGTCCGGAGGACCTCGTCGCTGACCATGTGACACACGATAGTGTGTGCCACACACCATTGCAATCGAGTACAGCATCGTGTGGCGTACGTCCGGGCGGTAGGGAGAGACGCCGGCCACCCCCGGCGCGGACGGTGGAGCCGGTCGGACCGCCTCGGTAGGGTGGGTCGGTCGACTCCGACGCAACTTGATCCACAACCCGGGGGGCGCCACGCATGGGCGATTCGTTCGCGCATCTGCACGTACACACCGAGTACTCGATGCTCGACGGGGCGGCCCGGCTCAAGGACCTGTTCGCCGAGGCGGCGCGGCTCGGCATGCCGGCGGTGGCGATCACCGACCACGGCAACATGCACGGCGCGAACGACTTCTACAAACAGGCCATGGCCGCCGGGGTCAAGCCCATCCTCGGCGTCGAGGCGTACGTCGCGCCGGAGTCGCGCTTCCACAAGGCCCGGGTCAAGTGGGGGCGCCCCGAGCAGAAGAGCGACGACGTCTCCGGCAACGGCGCCATCACCCACATGACCATGTGGGCGGCGAACCGCACCGGCCTGCACAACATGTTCAAGCTCAACTCCCGCGCCTCGATGGAGGGCCACTACGTCAAGTGGCCCCGGATGGACATGGAGCTGATCGCCGAGCACGCCGAGGGCATCATGGCCACCACCGGCTGCCCGTCCGGCGCGGTGCAGACCCGGCTGCGGCTCGGCCAGTTCGACGAGGCGCTCAAGGTCGCCGCCGCCTACCAGGACATCTTCGGCAAGGACAACTACTTCCTGGAGATCATGGACCACGGGCTCGACATCGAGCGCCGGGTCCGCGACGGGCTCACCGAGATCGCCCGCAAGCTCGACATCCCGCCGGTGGTCACGAACGACTCGCACTACACCCACGAGGCCCAGGCCGAGGCGCACGACGTGCTGCTCTGCGTGCAGACCGGCAGCAACGTGGCCGACCCGAACCGGTTCCGGTTCGAGGGCGGCGGCTACTTCGTCAAGTCCGCCGACCAGATGCGCGCCGTGGACTCCTCCGAGCTGTGGCAGCAGGGCTGCCGCAACACGCTGCTGGTGGCCGAGAAGGTCGACCCCACCGGCATGTTCACGTTCCACAACCTGATGCCGCGGTTCCCGATCCCCGAGGGCGAGACCGAGGAGTCCTGGTTCCGCAAGGAGACGTTCGCCGGGCTCAAGCGCCGCTTCCCGGGCGGGATCCCGGAGGGCCACGTCGTCCAGGCCGAGTACGAGCTGGGCGTCATCATCCAGATGGGCTTCCCGTCCTACTTCCTCGTGGTCGCCGACTTCATCCAGTGGGCCAAGAGCCAGGGCATCGCGGTCGGTCCGGGGCGTGGCTCGGCCGCCGGCTCGCTGGTGGCGTACGCGCTGGGCATCACCGACCTCGACCCGATCCCGCACGGCCTGATCTTCGAGCGGTTCCTCAACCCCGAGCGCGTCTCGATGCCGGATGTCGACATCGACTTCGACGAGCGCCGGCGCGGTGAGGTCATCAAGTACGTGACCGACAAGTGGGGCGAGGACAAGGTCGCGCAGATCGCCACGTTCGGCACGATCAAGGCGAAGGCCGCGATCAAGGACTCGGCCCGGGTGCTGGGTTTCCCGTACGCGGTCGGCGACCGGATCACCAAGGCCATGCCTCCGGCGGTGATGGGCAAGGACATCCCGCTGTCCGGCATCTTCGACCCGAAGCACCCGCGCTACGCCGAGGCGGGTGAGATCCGGGGCCTCTACGAGACCGACCCGGACGTCAAGAAGGTCATCGAGACCGCGAAGGGCATCGAGGGCCTGATCCGGCAGACCGGTGTGCACGCCGCGGGCGTGATCATGTCCGCCGAACCGATCATCGAGCACATCCCGCTGATGCGGCGCGACTCCGACGGCGTCATCATCACGCAGTTCGACTACCCGACCTGCGAGTCGCTCGGGCTGCTGAAGATGGACTTCCTCGGCCTGCGCAACCTGACGATCATCGACGACGCGGTGAAGAACATCCAGCTCAACCACGGCCTGGAGCTCGACCTGCTGGGCCTGCCGTTGAACGACAGGCAGGCGTACGAGCTGCTCGCCCGCGGTGACACGCTCGGCGTCTTCCAGCTCGACGGCGGCCCGATGCGCTCGCTGCTGCGGCTGATGAAGCCGGACAACTTCGAGGACATCTCGGCCGTGCTGGCGCTCTACCGGCCCGGCCCGATGGGCGTCGACTCGCACACCAACTACGCGCTGCGCAAGAACGGGCTCCAGGAGATCACCCCGATCCACCCGGAGCTGGAGGAGCCGCTGCGCGAGATCCTCGCCCCCACCTACGGCCTGATCGTCTACCAGGAGCAGGTGCAGCGCGCCGCGCAGATCCTCGCCGGCTACACGCTCGGCCAGGCGGACCTGTTGCGCCGGGCGATGGGCAAGAAGAAGAAGGAGATCCTGGACAAGGAGTTCATCCCGTTCCGGGACGGCTGCCGCGAGCGCGGCTACTCCGACGAGGCCATCCAGGCGGTGTGGGACGTGCTGGTCCCGTTCGCCGGCTACGCGTTCAACAAGGCCCACTCCGCCGCGTACGGCCTGGTCTCCTACTGGACCGCGTACCTGAAGGCGCACTATCCCGCCGAGTACATGGCCGCGTTGCTCACCTCCGTCGGTGACGACAAGGACAAGATGGCTCTCTACCTGTCCGAGTGCCGCCGGATGCGTATCCAGGTCCTCCCGCCGGACGTGAACACCTCGGCCGGCCCGTTCACTCCGGTCGGCAAGGAGATCCGCTTCGGTCTCGGCGCGGTCCGCAACGTCGGCGCGAACGTGGTCGCGTCGATCATGCGGTGTCGCGACGAGAAGGGCGACTACACCGACTTCTACGACTTCCTGTCCAAGGTGGACGCGGTCGTCTGCAACAAGAAGACGATCGAATCGCTGATCAAGGCCGGCGCGTTCGACTCGCTCAAGCACCCCCGCAAGGGCCTGTTGGCGGTGCACGCCGACGCCATCGACGCGTACGCCGACGTCAAGCGCAAGGAGGCGGTCGGCCAGTACGACCTCTTCGGCGCCGGCTTCGGCGACGCGGACACCGGCGGCAGCACCACGGTCATGCCGGTCATCGGCGACAGTGAGTGGGACAAGCGGGACAAGCTCGCCTTCGAACGCGAGATGCTCGGCCTCTACGTCTCCGATCACCCGCTGTTCGGCCTGGAGCACGTCCTCGGCGCGGCGGCCGACACCACCATCGCCGCGCTCTCCGAGGAGGGCACCGTGCCCGACGGCGCGGTGGTCACGCTCGCCGGCATCCTCTCCGGCGTGCAGCGTCGGGTCACCAAGCAGGGCCGGGCCTGGGCCTCGGCCACCCTGGAGGACCTGGCCGGCGGCGTGGAGACGCTGTTCTTCCCGAACACCTACGAGGTGATCGGGCAGTACATCGCCGAGGACGCCATCGTGGTGGTCAAGGGCCGGGTCGACAGGCGCGACGACACCCCCCGGATCATGGCGATGGACATGTCCATGCCGGACGTCACCAGCAACCCGGCGAACAAGCCGGTCACCCTGACCATCCCGGTGCACCGCTGCACGCCGCCGCTCGTCGAGCGGCTCAAGGAGACCCTGGTGCTGCACCCGGGCGACTGCGAGGTGCACGTCAAGCTGCTCAACGGCGGCAAGGTCACCACGCTGCGCCTCGGCCCGTTCCGGGTCGCGCCGACCACGGCCCTGATGGGCGACCTGAAGAGCGTGCTCGGTCCGGCCAACGTGAGCTGACCGGCGACGTCGGGCCCGGCCGGCACTCCATCCCCGGCCCGGTCCGGCGTCCCGTACCGGGCCGTACGGTCCGCGTGCGGTCCGGTGAGACCTGGTCCACAGTGGCGAGATGGACACCACCACCCCCACCCCCGAGGCTGTCCGACCCGCCCACCGGGACCGGACCCGGTACCTCTACCTGGCGGTCATCGCCGCCGTCGTCGCCGGCATCGTGGTCGGCCTGGTCGCGCCCGACGTCGGTACGGCGCTGAAACCGCTGGGCACCGGCTTCGTGAACCTGATCAAGATGATGATCAGCCCGGTGATCTTCTGCACCATCGTGCTCGGCGTCGGATCCGTCCGGCAGGCGGCGAAGGTCGGCAAGGTCGGCGGGCTCGCGCTCGGCTACTTCCTGGTCATGTCGACGGTCGCGCTCGCCATCGGCCTCGTGGTCGGCAACATCATCCACCCCGGCTCGGGCCTGGACCTGGGCCCCGAGGTGGCCGACGCCGGTCGGTCCGCCGCCGGTGACGAGAGCGCCGGCACGGTCGACTTCCTGCTCGGCATCATCCCGACCACGCTGGTCTCCGCGCTGACCGAGGGCGAGGTGTTGCAGACCCTGCTGGTCGCGCTGCTGGTCGGCTTCGCCGTGCAGGGCCTGGGCAGCCGGGGCGAGCCGGTACTGCGGGCGATCGGCGTCCTGCAGCGCCTGGTCTTCAAGGTGCTGGCCATGATCATGTGGCTGGCCCCGATCGGCGCGTTCGGCGCGATGGCGGCAGTGGTCGGCGCCACCGGCGTGGACGCGTTGAAGAGCCTGGCCCAGATCATGCTCGGCTTCTACGCCACCTGCCTGATCTTCGTGATCGTGGTGCTCGGCCTGCTGTTGCGCCTGATCTCCGGCATCTCGATCTTCTCGCTGCTGCGCTACCTGGGCCGGGAGTTCCTGCTGATCCTCTCCACCTCGTCGTCGGAGTCGGCGCTGCCCCGACTGATCGCCAAGATGGAGCACGTCGGGGTCGGTCGGCCGGTCGTCGGCATCACGGTCCCGACCGGCTACTCGTTCAACCTCGACGGCACCGCCATCTACCTCACCATGGCCTCGCTGTTCGTGGCCGACGCCTTGGGCAAGCCGCTGGCCGTCTCCGAGCAGATCTCGCTGCTGGTCTTCATGGTCATCGCGTCCAAGGGTGCCGCCGGCGTGACCGGCGCCGGTCTGGCCACGCTGGCCGGCGGCCTCCAGTCGCACCGGCCGGACCTGGTCGACGGCGTCGGCCTGATCGTCGGCATCGACCGGTTCATGTCCGAGGCCCGGGCGCTGACCAACTTCGCCGGCAACGCCGTGGCCACCGTGCTGGTCGGCACCTGGACCGGTGAGTTCGACCGCGACCAGGCGCGCGCCGTCCTGGCCGGGGACCGGCCGTTCGACGAGGCCAGCATGGTCGACGAGGACGACGACGAGCCCACGGCCGAGGACGCCCCGCCCGGCGCCGACCGCCCGCTCGCCGGCTCCACCACCTGACCCGCCGCCAGCCGGCGCCGGGCCCGGCTCGGCTCGGCTCGGCCCGGCTCGGCCCGAACTCACCAGAGGCGGGATTGGCTACGTCAGGTCCGGCATGGTCTGCCTGCGGACCAGCCGTGCGCCCTGGAGCAGCGCTTTTGCGAGACGGGCACGGCCGGAGCGCCCCGTCTGTGTGGGTGGGTCCACCTCCCGAGGCCCACCCTGACTCGACCGACCAGAAGGGCACGTGGGTTTCGAGCGATATACCGCTGAGTCATAAATATGACTGAGCGGTATATCGGCCTTCAACCATCGCCTTAATGCGGCGGCAACGCCGCGGGCCCGGCCGCGATCATGCACTTTCCGTCCGGGCGAAAGGGGTGAAACGCCCAGTGAGGCGGCCGGAACTGCAAGATCGTGGGGCGTGGGGCGTGGGCCCAGGGGTGAGGCCTGGGTGGGGTGCAGGGCGGGGCCAGGGTGCAGGGCGGAGCCAGGGTGCAGGGCAAGGCCGGGGTGCAGGGGGGCCGGGGATTGGGGCAGGGCAGGGCCGGGGGTGGGGGGCAGGGCAGGGCCGGGGGTGCGGGGCAGGGCAGGGCCGGGGGTGGGGGGATGCAGGGCAGGGCCGGGGGTGGGGGGATGCAGGGCGGGGCCGGGGGCGCAGGGCGAGGTCGAGGGTAGGGGTGCAGGGCGGGGCCGGGGGCGGGGCGCAGCGCGGGGGGCGTAGGGCGGGGCGGGGATGGCAGGGGGCGGGGAGCGTGGGGCGAGGGTGAACGGCGGGCGGGGTGGAGTGCGGGCCACGGGGGTGGGATTGGTGGTTTCGGGTGGGGGTGGGGATGGCTAGCGTCCGTGGCATGGAGCTGGAGCAGGCGCGGAAGTTGTGGCAGGTGGAGCCGGGCTGGTTGAACACGGCGACCTTCGGGTTGCCGCCCGATCCGGTGTGGACGGCCGTGCAGCAGATGCTGGCCGAGTGGCGGACCGGCGAGGTGTCGTTCGAGGTGTGGGACGAGTCGGTCGGCCGGTCCCGGGCCGCGTTCGCCCGGCTGGTCGGCGTGGACCCGGCCGACGTGAGCGTCGGCGCCGCCGTGTCGCAGCTGGCCGCGCCGATCGCGGCGACACTGCCGCGGGGAGCCACGGTGGTCGTGCCCGAGGTCGAGTTCACCTCGATCCTGTTCCCCTGGCTGGTGCAGGAGGAGCGCGGCGTACGGGTACGGACCGTGCCGCTCGACGGCCTGGTCGACGCGATCGACTCCGGCACCGACCTGGTGGCGTTCAGCGTGGTGCAGTCCGCCGACGGCACGGTCGCGCCGTACGACGAGATCGTCGCGGCGGCCCGGGCGCACGGCGCGCTCGTCGTGGTGGACGCGACGCAGGCGTGCGGGTGGCTGCCGTTCGCGGCCGACCGCGCGGACGCGGTGCTGGTGGGGGCGTACAAGTGGTTGATGGCGCCGCGCGGCGCGGCCTTCGCCTACCTGGCCCCGGCGCTGCGCGAGCGGATGCGCCCGGACGCCGCCGGCTGGTACGCGGGCCGCGACCCGCACGCCTCGTACTACGGCATGCCGTTGCGGTTGGCCGACGACGCCCGCCGTTTCGACATCTCCCCGTCGTGGCTCTGCTACGCCGGGGCGGCACCGGTGCTGGAACTGCTCGCCGACCTCGATCTGGCGGCGGTACGGGACCACGACGTGGCGCTGGCCAACAGGTTCCTGGCCGGGCTGGGTCGGCCGCCGGGCGACAGTGCGATCGTCAGCGTGGACGTGCCGGACGCGCAGGCGCGGCTGGCCCGTGCCGGAGTGCGCGCGGCGGTACGGGCCGGGCGGGTCCGCGCCTCGTTCCACCTCTACACGACCGAGGCGGACGTGGACCGGGCGGTGGAGGCGCTGACCGGCTGACCGCTCAGGCCAGGTGGCCGCCGATCTTCGTGTAGCCGCGCAGCAGGTCCCGCGAGATGATCAGCCGCTGCATCTCGTCGGTGCCCTCGAAGATCCGGTAGAGCCGGACCTGTCGGTACCAGCGCTCGATCGGCAGTTCCCGGGTGTAGCCCATGCCGCCGTGGATCTGGAGCACCCGGTCGACCACCCGGTTGACCATGCCGGCGCCGTAGAGCTTGCCCATCGAGGAGGCGTGCCGGGGGTCGAGGCCCTGGTCGACGGTCCAGGCCGAGCGCAGGATCAGCCAGCGGGCGGCCTCCAGCTCGGTCTCCGAGTCGGCGATCATCCACTGGATGGCCTGGTTGGTGGCGATCGGCGCGCCGAACGTCTCGCGCGTGTTGGCGTGGTCGATCGCCATCTGCAGGGCGCGCTCGGCGATGCCGACGGCGTGCGACGGGATGGTGTAGCGGCCCTTGCCGATCCACTCCATGCCGAGCGTGAAGCCCTGCCCGATCTCGCCGAGGATGTTGCGGTGCGGCACCCGTACGCCGTCGAAGATCAGCGAGGCCGGGCCGCCCTCGCCCATGGTCTGGATGAACTCCGACCGCCAGCCCATCGCGCGGTCCACCAGGAACGCGGTGGCGCCGCCGCGCCGGGCGCCCTTCTCCGGGTCGGTCACCGCGACCACGATGGCGAAGTCGGCGTCGTTGCCGTTGGTGATGAACGTCTTCTCGCCGTCGAGGACCCAGTCGTCGCCGTCGCGGCGGGCGCGCAGCTTGATGTTGGCCGCGTCGGAGCCCGCGCCCGGCTCGGTGATGGCGAAGCAGGAGATCCGCTCGCCCTCGATGGTCGGGATCAGGAACTCGCGCTTCTGCTCCTCGGTGGCGTGGAACAGGATGTTGTCGGCCTCGCCGCCGAAGCGGAACGGCACGAAACTACGGCCCAGTTCGGTCCAGATCAGCGACTGCATCACCGCGGGCAGGTCCATCCCGCCGTACTCCTCGGGGGTGGCCAGCCCCCAGAACCCGAACTTCTTCGCCCTGAGCTGCAACTCGCGCAGCTCGGAGCGGTCCAGGCCGGGGCGGTGTGCGCGCTCGCGGCGCAGCACCTCCTGCTCCAGCGGCAGCACCTCGCGGGTGACGAAGGCGCGCACGGTGTCCCGGACGGCCCGTTCCTCGTCGGACAGTGCGAAGTCCACGATGCCCCCTCGGTCGGCGTGGCGACCGTCGCGGGCGGCGGCGGTCGCCCTTAAACTAGCGGTGTAAGTTTTCATCCGTCCAGACCCTCCTGTGGCCGCCGCGGTGAGGCCCGCCCGGTTAGGGTGCGTGATCAGGTGGTTTCGGACGGGAGGCGGTTTGCGGGACCTGGTCTGCGAACAGGTGAGGGGAGTGGCCGGCAACCCGGCGACCCCGTCGGAATTGCTGCTGCGCATGCTTGACGACAGCGACGCGGGCGTAGCGGTGCTGATCTTCCGGAACGCGCTGCCGGACGACTTCTGCGCCGCCGTCGCCGCGCACCCGGATCGGCGGGTGCGGGCGGCGCTGGCGGACAGTGCGTCAGCCACGCCGCACCAGCGTGCCCTGCTCGTCGACGATCCCGCGCCGATGGTCCGTATCCTGCTCGCCCACGGGCCGGACCTGTTCCGGGCCACGCCCGCGCCGCTGCCCGAGGAGACCTACGCCCGGCTGGCGGCGGACCCGGACCAGCGGGTCCGCGACGAGGTGGCCGGGTCCCGGCAGTGTCCGGTGCACGTCCGGGCCCGGATGGTCGAGGACCCCGATCCCGAGGTCCGGGTCTCCGGGTACGCAGGCTGGGTGGATCCGCCGGACGACCTCACCGACCGGCTGCTCACCGACCCCGACCCCCGGGTGCGCGACGCGGTGGCCCGACGGGCGTGGCGCCGACGCCCGGAACTGCTCGCCGGCGTGCTCGACGCGGCGTGGTCGGACCCCTGGTGGCTGCGGGACCTGGCCGTCGAGATCCCGTTGGCGCGGACGGTGGCGCAGCGGCTCGCCCGGCACCAGGACCGGGACGTCCGCGCGGCCGTGGCCGAGAACCCGCACCTGCCCCGCGACCTGGTCGAGGAGTTGGCCACCGACCCCGACCCGACGGTGCGGCTACGGCTGTCCCTGCGACCCGGGCTCACCGAGGCCGAGCGCGCCGCCGTCGACTACGAGGTGCGGCCGGAGACCCGGCTCCGACCCGCTCGGTGGGTGCTCGACCGGCTCGGCGACCCCGACGCACTGGACGGCGCCGTCCGCTCGGCCCACGTCGGGCTGCGGCGCAGCGCCGCGTACAGCCCGAACCTGCGTCCGGACCAGGTGGCCCGGCTCGCCGGCGACGACGACTTCGCGGTCCGGCTGCTGCTCGGTGAGCACCACGACGAGGTCCCCGGGGAGCTGCTGCTCGCGACGTACCTGGAGGCTCAGGTGATCACGGCGAGCATGTTGATCGCGCGGCCCAACTTCCCGCGGGTCGGGCTGGCCCGGCTGGCGGACTCCGCCGATCCGAGGGCGCGCATGCTGGTCCGCTACGACCCGGAGGCGCCGGCCGAGCTGATCGACCGGCTCAGCCGTGATGCCGACGGCGGCGTCCGGTCCTGGATGGCGTCCGACCCCCGCCTCGCCGCCGGGCGGCTGGCCGAACTGCTCGACGATCCGGCCGCCGCGGGATCGGCGGCGCGGAACCCCAACCTTCCGGTCCCCCTCATGGAACGGATCCTTGCCGGGGCGGGGATCCTCCCGGCCTCCACCGGCTCCGCCGCCCGGGAGGTCTGACATGCCTCGTCCCCGCCAGGCCCGGCTCAACCGGGACCGGATCGTCGAGACCGCGCTCGTGCTCATCGACGCCGACGGTCTCGGCGCGTTCTCCACCCGCCGGCTGGCCGCCGCGCTCGGCGTGCAGGGCCCTTCGCTCTACAACCACTTCGCCACCAAGGACGAGATCCTCGACGCCGTGGCGGACAGCGTCACCGGCACGGTCGACGTCAGCGTCTTCGACCGGAACGACTGGGTCGAGGCGCTACGCCGCTGGGCCCGGTCCTACCGCGCGGCGCTGGCCGCGCACCCGAACATCGTCCCCTACCTGGCGCAGGGGCCGGGCCGCCGGCCGGCCGCGCTGGCCATGGCCGACGCCGTCTACGGCGCGCTGGTCCGGGCGGGCTGGCCGCCGGCCCGGGCCACCCACATCGGCGCCGCGCTGCGCTACTTCGTGGCCGGGTCGGCGCTCGGCTCGTTCGCGAGGGGGTTCGTGGAGGACCCGGAGTTGTACGCGGCCCACCCGCACCTCACGCAGGCCCACCGGCTGCGCGGCCACCAGCGCAGCGTCGACGAGGGCGCGTTCACCCTCGGCCTGGACGCGTTGCTGCACGGCCTCGCGGCCGAGTACGCCCGGACGGTGACCCCTCTGGAACGTGCCAGCGGTCCGGGGTAGCGTCGAAACTCCCACTGCTAGTTTCCCGCCCCCGAAGGGACTCCATGGATCTCGCCGACGCGCCTCCCGCCCTGCTGGTCCGCCGCCACCTGCACCTCGCCGGGGACTGGGCCGACCCGGCGGACGGCGGGACGATCCCGGTCGAGAACCCGGCGACCGGGGAGATCATCGGGCAGGTCCCCGCCGGCACCCCGGCCGACGTGGACCGGGCCGTCGCCGCCGCCCGGGCCGCCTTCCCCGGCTGGGCCGCCACGGCACCGGCCGACCGGGCCGCCCACCTCGACCGGCTG
>NZ_CADEAU010000027.1 GCF_902825405.1 Micromonospora maritima
GACCCCTGTCGATCCGGCCGACCTGGTCCGGTTCGGCGCCGACCTGCAACGCCTGCGCGCCGCGCTGGCCGCCGAGGGGATCGGGTCGACCCTGCTGCCACCGCCGGCCGGCAGCACGGCGAGCGCCACGCTGGCGCTCTGAGCGGTGGGCCCGGGTGGCGGGCCACGGCCGGTCAGGACTCCAGGACGGCTCGGCCCAGCGGGGTCAGCGTGTGCAGGACGGTGTTGCGGTCGCGATGGCTGACCAGCAGCCCGGCGTTGCGTAACACCGTGGTGTGCTGGCTGGCGGCGGCGGCGGAGATGCGCAGCCGGCGGGCCATCTCGCCGGTGGTGCAGCCCTCGTCGGCGGCCTGGAGCACCGACGCGCGGGTGCGGCCGAGCAGGGCGGCCAGCGCCTCGCTCTGGCCGGCGCCGGAGTCCCGGACGGCACCACCGCCGGGCGTGAGGCCGCCGAGCCGGTCGACCGGGTAGACCAGCACCGGGGGCAGCGTCGGGTCGACGAGCGCCACCGGAGTGCGGGAGCAGAAGAACGACGGCACGAGCAGCAGGCCCCGGCCGTCCAGGTGCAGCTCCCGGGTGTCCGGGTAGTCGAGCACCTCGAGCACCCCGCCGCCCCAGCGCATGCTGGGTCGCAGGCTGGCCAGCAGCCCCTCGGCGCCGCCGTCGAGCATGGCCCGGGCGCGGCGGGCCCGGTCCGCCTCGACCGCGGCCTGCACCCGGGCCCAGTACGGGGTGACCGCCAGCGACTGGTAGCGCGCCATGGCCTCGGTGAGGTGGTGCAGCATCTCCGGCTCGCCCCGGGCGAGCGCCGTCGCCGAGGGGGGCAGCGGGCTCTCACTGGCGAGCAGCGTCAGGTCGCGGCGGAGCATGTCGGCCGGCGTGCCCCGGACGGCCTCCAGCCCGGCCTCGAAGCCGTCCCGGCTGGCCGACGGCGTGAGGAAGTCGGGAAAGTAGCCGCGCGGCGGGTTGAGCGCGAGAAGCAGGCGGTAGCGCTCGGCGCTGGCGTCGGATCGCAGGCCGTGCGCCACGGTCCGTCGCCAGGTCGTCATCAGTGGGTCACGACCACGACCCTGGAGCAGGTGCACACTGAGGACCAACTCCCAGAGCGGGTCCGCGGCCGGGGCGACCCGCGTCCGCAGAATGTCCTCACTCGAGAAAATGATCTTCAGCATGGAGCGCTCCTGGGCGGACGGCGGGGGGCGCACGCCACCCCTGGCACTTTACCCGTCGGTACTAATCTCCATCTTTAAGCGTGACGTGAAAGACCTCGACGCGCGACCTGCCGGTTCGGCAGACTCGTCCTTGCCCGCCGACGCCGGGGCGCAGTGTCGACCCCGGTCGCCGGCTGACGGGCGTGGCCGGACGGCACCACGAGGGTCTGCGGATCTGTTCCGCAGGGGTGCCGTCCGGCCCTCGCTCATCCGATCCAGAGTGCCACCCGGTGGTCCTCGTCGGTGACGTAGTAGCAGCGTCCCGCCACCTCGGCCAGGCCCTCCACGTGGTGGAACGGCGCCAGGTCCGTCACCGGCTCGGCGGGCACCCGGGCGTCGTCCCCGCCGGTGTGCCGGAAGCGCACGTGCCGGGAGGTCACGTCGCCGCCGTGCGGGTGGTCGTCCAGCAGCACCGAGCCCTTGCCCAGCGCGTCGATCGACCCGATCACCGCCGCGTAGCCGCCGTCGTCGGTAGGCGTGATCGCGCGGAAGCCGGCCAACGCCCCGGTCGGCGTCACCCCGGTCAGCGCGTACGCGCCGAGCGCCCGCGGCCAACCCGCCGCGTCGTCGAACATCCCGGCCACCCCGGCCAGCTCGACGTAGATCGGCTCACCGTCGGCGGTCACCGGGAAACGCAGCCCGAGCAGCACGGTCCCGTCCGGGGTGAACGCCGCCGCCTCGACGTTGAGCGGGAGGTCGTCCGCGGCCAGCCGGCTCACCCAGCTCTTGGCCCGGGCGGTCCCCCGGGCCACGGTCTCCACGATGAACCGCTGCCGGACCCGCTCGCCCGGCGGCAGCGGGACCAGCGGGGCGGCGGCGAGCGCGTCGTTGACCGCCCGGTGCAGCCGGAAACGGTTGCGCACCACGTGCACGGGAAGCGTTCCGGTCGCGGCGTCGTCCTCCCGGAACCGGGCCACGAAGGCGCGGCGGGGGCGCAGCGGCCCGCCCTTGGAGCCGAAGTGCGAACCGAAGACGTACACCCAGCCGTCGTGGTGGGCGAGCGCCTCGCCGTCCTCGGTGCGGCCGTTCTCCGGGCCCGCGTCGGCGGGCACGTGGTGCGCCACCCACCCGCCGTCCTCGCGCTCCAGCAGCAGGGCTAGGCACTGCTCCACCGGCCCCTCGTCCAGCACGGTCCAGAAGCCCCGCCGCGCGCCGTGTGCCCGCAGCAGCGCGGGCGAGCGCACCGGCAGCAGGTCGCTTGCCTCGTTTCCGGCCACCAGGAACTCGACGAGTCGTAGGGTCACCGCGCAAGGGTACGAAGGCGGCGCTCGTAGAGTGTCCGGGTGCCCGACACCTCCCGCACCGCGTACGCCGAGTTGCACGCCGACGCCGTCACGGTGCTGCGCCGCTGGACGGCGACCAGCCCGGCCGCCGCCGCGAACCGGGACCGGACCCTGGCGCTGCTGGCCGCCGGGCCGGCCGCGATGACCCGGACGCACCGGCCGGGCCACGTCACCGCCAGCGCGCTGGTGCTGGACCCGAGCGGCGAGCGGGTGCTGCTCTGCCTGCACGGCAAGTTCCACAAGTGGGTGCAGCTCGGCGGGCACTGCGAGCCCGGCGACCGGACGCTCGTCGCGGCGGCGCTGCGCGAGGCCACCGAGGAGTCCGGGATCGCCGGCCTGACGGTCGGCCCGGAGCCGATCGACGTGGACGTCCACGCGGTCGCGTGCCAGGGCGGGTCGCTGCACTACGACGTCCGGTTCGCGGTGTTCGCCCCGCCGGGTGCGACCGAGCGGGTCAGCGCCGAGTCCGACGCGCTGGGCTGGTTCCCGCCGGACCGGCTGCCCACGCCGCTGGCCGACGGGACCCGCCAACTGGTGGCGCCGGCGCTGGCCGCGCTGGCCCGTCGCGCCGCCGGTTGACCGACACCGGCGGCCGACGGACCCGCCGGCTCAGACCAGGCCCTCCTCGCCGCGCTCCTTGAGCTGGTCGACGACCTTCTTCACGTCCTGCGCGCGGTCGCGGGGGCAGACCAGCAGCGCGTCCGGGGTGTCCACCACGATCAGGTCGTGCACACCGACGGTGGCGACGAGACGGCCGGAGTGCGGCACCACGACGGTGCCGGTGGTGTCGTGCAGCAGCACGCCCGGCTTGGCGTCGCCGCCGAGCACCACGTTGCCGTCGGCGTCGGCGGGCAGCACCTCACCGAGGGTGTGGAAGTCGCCGACGTCGTTCCACCCGAAGTCACCGGGTACGGTCGCCACCCGACCGGCGGTGGCCGCGCCCTCCATCACGGCGTAGTCGACCGAGATCTTCGGCAGCGTCGGCCAGACCGTGCCGAGCACGTCGTCCTGCTCGGGGGTGCCCCAGGCCGCCGCGATGGCGGTGATCCCGGCGTGCAGCGCCGGCTGCTGGCGGGCCAGCTCGGCCAGGAAGACGTCCACCCGCCAGACGAACATGCTGGCGTTCCAGAGGTGCCGGCCGGACCGGACGTAGCCCTCGGCGACCTCGGCGGCCGGCTTCTCCTTGAACTCGCGGACCGGGCGCAGCGGCCCGTCGCCCAGCGGGTCGCCGGTCTCCAGGTAGCCGTAGCCGGTCTCCGGCCGGGTCGGGGTGATGCCCACCGTCATCAGCAGCCCTCGCTCGGCCCCGCCGATCGCCTGCCGCACCACCTCGGCCAGGCGGGCCGGGTCACCGATCAGGTGGTCGGCGGCGAACGAGCCCATCACCGCGTCCGGCGCCCGCTCGGCGATCACCGCCGCGGCCAACGCGATGGCCGCGCAGGAGTCCCGCGGGGAGGGCTCGACCAGGATGTTCTCCTCCGGCACGCCGGCCAGTTGCCGGGCCACCGCCGCGGCGTGCGCGGCCCCGGTGACCACGAGCGTGCGCTCGGGTGTGGTCAGCGGCGACAACCGGTCGACCGTGGCCTGCAACAGTGAGGCGGAGGTGCCGGTCAGCGGGTGGAGGAACTTGGGATGGCCGGCGCGGGACAGCGGCCACAACCTTGTGCCGCTGCCGCCCGCCGGGATGACGGCGTAGAACATCAGCACATCATGCCCGAAGCGGGCGAGCGTCAGGGTCGGTCGTCGGCGACCCGCAGCGGACGCTCAGGAACGCGCCCGACGCCAGGCGGCGATGTGCACCTCCGCGCTGGACTCCCAGGTGAACTCCTTGGCCCGGTCGAACCCGGCCTTGGCCAGGGAGAGCCGTCGTTGCTCGTCGTCGAGCAGGGCCCCCAGGTCGGCGGCGATCTGGTCCGGGTCCTCGCTGGTGTAGGCCACCGCGTCGCCGCCCACCTCCGGCAGGGAGAGCCGCGGGGTGGTGAGCACCGGCGCCGCGCACGCCATCGCCTCCAGGATCGGCAGCCCGAAGCCCTCGCCGTAGGAGGGGTAGGCGGCGACCAGCGCGCCACCGAGGAAGCCGGGCAGGTCGGCGTAGCGCAGGTAGCCGGGGCGCAGCAGCCGCAGGTGCGACGGCACCTCGGCCACCGCGCGGTCGATGTCGTCGTCGTGCCCCTGGCCGCCGGCCACCACCAGCACCGGCGGGTTGGGCCGGTCGGCCACCGCCCGGGCCCAGCCCCGGATCAGGTTGGGCACGTTCTTGCGCGGCTCCTTGGCGCCGAGGAACGCGATGTAGCTGCTGTCGCCCAGCCCGAGCCGGGCCCGGACCCGGGCCTTCTCCTCGTCGCCCGGCGCATGGAAGGCGGCCTGGTCGACGCCGTGGTAGGCGACGTCGATCCGGGTCGGATCGGCGTCCAGCAGGCGGATCAGCTCGTCCCGGGTGGCCTTGCTGGGCACGATCACCCGGTTGGCCCGGCGCAGCGACGTCTTGATCGCGCTGCGGAAGAACGTCCGGCGCGACTTGTCGTAGTGCTCCGGCTCGGTGAAGAAGGTCGCGTCGTGCACGGTGACCGTCACCGGACAGCCGGCCCGCAGCGGGCAGGTGTAGAAGGGCGAGTGCAGGACCTCCGCGTTGACCTGCTGGGCCAGCAGCGGCAGGCCGGTCTGCTCCCAGGCGAGCCGCGCCGGGCGGTGCGCCACCGCGGCCGGGGCCGGGATCACCTCGGCGCCGGGCAGCATCCGGGTGTAGCGCTCCAGGTCGGTGCGCAGGCTCACCACGGCCAGGTCGACGCCGGAGCCGCAGACCCGGCCGAGCGCACCGAGCAGGCCGTCGACGTACCTACCGACGCCGCCTCGGTCGGCGGGGACACTCGTGGCGTCGATGAGTACGCGGGGCGGGCGACCGGCGGTCACGGGGCGACTCCTCAGGTGGCGTGGTTGTGGGGAACAACACTGTCGGCAAGCCTACGCCGGGCGGGGCGCCCGACGCTGACTGCGACCCGACGGTACGCCGACTTGTCGTTGTCATCGAGTACGCGCCGGGGGCGCGTATCGTTCGCGCCGATGGCCGACAACATTGCCCGGGTCTTCGCCGACGCGATCGCGCCCGACCCCGCCCGACCGTTGCTCACCTGGTACGACGACGCCACCGGCGAGCGCACCGAACTCTCCGGCGCGACGCTGGCGAACTGGGTGGCCAAGACGGCCAACCTGCTCGTCGACGAGGCCGGGGCCGCGCCCGGTGACCCGGTCGGCGTGTTGCTGCCGCCGCACTGGCAGACCGCCGCGGTGCTGCTCGGCTGCTGGTCGGCGAAGACGACCGTGGTCGACCGGCCGGAGCCGGTGGACGTGCTGTTCACCGCCGTCGACCGGGTCGACGAGGCGGCCCGCTGGCCGGCCGGCGAGCGGTACGCGCTGGCGCTGGACCCGTTCGCGTTGCCGATGCGGCAGGTGCCGCCGGGCTGCGCGGACTTCGTCGGCGCGGTACGCGGACACGGCGACCACTTCACGCCGTATCCCTCGGGCGGCGAGGCGGACGCGGCGCTGCTGGCCCGCGCGCAGGCGCGCGCCGCGGAGCTGGGCCTGCGCGCCGGTGACCGCCTCCTGGTCGACGTGACCCGGCACCCCGACCCGGTCGACTGGCTGCTGGCCCCCCTGACCGCCGGCGCCTCCGTGGTCCCCTGCGCCCACCCCGACCCGACCCGCCACGCCCACCGGGCCACCACCGAAAAAACCACCCACACCCTCCCCTGACCCCCTCCCCTCCCCTCCCCTCCCTCCCCCGCGATCTTGCACTTGCGGCCCCGGGGTCGGGGCATTCACCCCTTTCGCCGGGGCGGAAAGTGCAAGATCAGCGGGGTGGGGTGGGGGTGGGGTGGGGGTCAGGCGGGGGTGGGGTGGTTGGAGCTGGCGCGGCGTTGGGCCAGGGCGGCGAAGGCCGTGAGGGACTCGGGGTTGGCCAGGGCGCCCTTGGCCGCGGCCGAGTCGACCGGGGTGCCGGTCAGGATCTTCTTGACCGGGACCTCCAGCTTCTTCGCGCTCAACGTACGCGGCACGGCCCGGACCTGGTGGATCTCGTCCGGCACGTGCCGGGGCGACAGCGCGGTCCGCAGCTCCCGGCAGATCTTCTTCCGCATGTCGTCGTCGAGTTCGAGCCCGTCCGCCAGCACCACGAACAGCAGCAGCTCACCCGCGCCGCCCTCGTCGTCCTCCAGGTGCACCACGACGGAGTCGACCACCTCGTCGAGCCCCTCCACCACCGAGTAGAACTCGGCCGTGCCGAGGCGGACCCCGCCCCGGTTGAGGGTGGCGTCGGAGCGGCCGGTGATCACGCAGCCGCCGCGCTCGTTCACCGTGATCCAGTCGCCGTGCCGCCAGACGCCGGGATAGACCTCGAAGTACGCCTCCCGGTAGCGGGCGCCGTCCGGGTCGTTCCAGAACCCGACCGGCATGCTCGGCATCGGCTCCGTGATCACCAGCTCGCCGAGCTGGCCGATCACCGCCGAGCCGTCGGCCGCGCGGGCCTCCACCTTCGCGCCGAGGGCCCGGCAGGCGATCTCCCCCGCGTGCACCGGCAGCAGCGGCACCCCGCCCACGAAGCCGGTGCAGACGTCCGTGCCGCCGGACAGCGACTGGAGCTGGAGGCGGTCGCCCACGTTCTCGTACACCCAGGTGAAGCCCTCGGCCGGCAGCGGCGCGCCGGTCGAGCCGAGGCCGCGCAGCGCGGACAGGTCGGCGATCTCCCGAGGCACCAGCCCGGCCTTGCGGCAGGCCAGCAGGAACGGGGCCGAGGTGCCGAAGTAGGTGGTGCCGGTCTCCGCCGCCAGCCGCCACAGCGCGCCCAGGTCGGGGTGGCCCGGGTTGCCGTCGAAGAGCACGATCGCCGCGCCCACCGCCGGCCCGGAGACCAGGAAGTTCCACATCATCCAGCCGGTGGTGGTGAACCAGAAGAACCGGTCGGACGGGCCCAGGTCGTGGTGCAGCGCCAGCATCTTCAGGTGTTCGAGCAGGATGCCGCCGTGGCCGTGCACGATCGGCTTGGGCAGGCCGGTGGTGCCGGAGGAGTAGAGCACGTAGAGCGGGTGGTCGAAGGCGACCGGGGTGAAGGTCAGCGGCTCGTCGGTCTCCGCCGCCAGCTCCGCCCACGGCAGCGCGCCGTCGGGGGCCGGGCCGTCCGGGTCGAGGTACGCGACCGCGACGGTGTGCCGCAGCGACGGCAGCGCGGCCCGGATCGCGGCCACCTCGGCACGCCTGTCGACGGGCTTGTCGCCGTACCGGTAGCCGTCCACCGCGACCAGCACCGTGGGCTCGATCTGCTGCCACCGGTCGGTGACGCTGCGGGTGCCGAACTCGGGCGCGCAGGAGGAGAAGATGGCCCCCAGGCTGGCGGCGGCGAGCGGCGGCAGCTCCGGCCCCGGGTCGATGCCCATCGCGGTCCGCGCCGCCCGGATGTACGCCAGCCCCTCCAGCGCGGTCTCCCGGGCCAGCGCGAACTGGCGCGGCGTGGTCGCCTGCTCCAGCTGCGAACCGGCCGCGTTGTAGCGTTCACCGGCGTCGGCGAGCGCCTGCCGGACCGCCGGGGCGTCGCCGTGCAGGTTCATCAGCTGGCCGCCGAGCCGCTCGTACCAGCGCTGCGCCTCGGCCCGGGCGTCCGCCATCTCGTCGGCTCGCCGGGACCTGCTCCCCCACCGCCAGAACACCAGCGCACCTCCGAGCATCACGATCAGGAACACCCACAGGGCAACTTCCATGACCTCGAACGTACCCAGCGCGCGCACGTCGTACCCGTTTGGCAAGCTTTCCGGCATGAGCTTCTCGACGCTGGCCGTGGTGGTGCTCTGCCTCGCCGCGGGCGGCGCGGTGGGCTGGCTGGCGGCCCGCGGGCGGGCCGCGGCAGACGTGGCCCGGCTGGAGGCGACGCTGGCCGCCGCCCAGGCCGGCGAGGGGCGGCTGGAGCAGTCCATGCGGGCGCTCAGCTACGAGGCGACCGCGCAGTCCCAGGAGGCGGTGGCGCGCGCGGTGGCACCGCTGCACGACACGCTCCGCCGCTACGAGCAACGCGTCGCCGAGCTGGAGCGCGACCGGGTCGACGCCTACGCCGAGCTGCGCGAGCAGGTGCGCTCCATGAGCGCGGTCTCCGGCGAGCTGCGCACCGAGACCAAGCAGCTGGTCGCCGCGCTGCGCGCGCCCCAGGTGCGCGGCCGGTGGGGCGAACACCAGCTCCGGCGGATCGTCGAGGCGGCCGGCATGCTGGAGCACTGCGACTTCAGCGAGCAGGTCACCGCCGCCACCGACCACCAGGGGGTCCGCCCCGACCTGGTGGTGCGCCTGCACGGCGGCCGCACGGTCGTGGTGGACGCGAAGGCGCCGTTCGACGCCTACCTGACCGCGATGGAGGCGCGCGACGAGCGCGGGCGCGACACCCACCTCGACGCGCACGCCCGGCACCTGCGCGCGCACGTCGACGGTCTCGCCGCCAAGTCCTACTGGTCCGCCTTCGACCAGACCCCCGAGTTCGTGGTGCTGTTCGTGCCCGCCGACCCGTTCCTCGACGTGGCGCTGCAACGCGACCCGACGCTGCTGGAGCACGCGTTCGCCCGCGACGTGGTGCTGGCCACGCCGGCCACGCTCGTCGCGCTGCTGCGCACGGTCGCCTACTCGTGGCGCCAGGAGGCGCTGGCGCGCAACGCGGCGACCGTCCACTCGCTGGCCCGCGAGCTCTACGGTCGGCTGTCCACCCTGGGCGACCACGTGGGCAAGCTGGGCAGCTCGCTGAGCGGTGCGGTGACGGCCTACAACCGGGCGGTCGGCTCGCTGGAGGCGCGGGTCCTGGTCAGCGCCCGCAAGCTGGCCGAGCTGGGTGTCTCCGACGACGAGCTGGCCGCGCCGGCACAGGTGGAGCTGGCACCCCGCCAGCCGCAGGCGCCCGAGTTGCTGGGCGACCGGCCGTCCACATCGGCCGAACGGCCAGCAGACATCGACGTTTAACACGGGGCGTGTGTCGACGACGGCCGATCCGTGTCACGGAGTGGTCACAAACCGATCCCGGGTAGTGACACATCTCGTCACGGCACGAAGGATCTGCGTCACACGTGCCCTGTCTTCTGAAGGGCCCTGTTCTCTGGAGGAAGAGAACGTGAGTCAACCCCGCAATCGGAGCCGGCGCCCCTCCGCCGCGCTCTTCGCCTCGGTCCTCGCGGCCGGCGCCATGACCGTCGGGGGTGGCGCCGCGACCGCGAGCGCGGCCCCCGCCACCGCTCCCCAGCCCTCGCAGCCGACCGCGGCGAAGGCCCTGGGCGCCCACGACGCCAAGCTGCTCGACGCGGCGGAGGCGAAGAACGCGCCGACCGTGACGATGATCATCGCGGCCCGGAAGGGCTCGGCCAAGAAGGTCGTCGACGGGCTCAAGGGTCTCGGCGCGACCGTCAGCCAGCGGTACGACCAGGTCGGCTACGTGCTGGCCAAGGTGCCGACCGCGAAGGCGCTCAAGGCCGCCACGCTGCCGGGTGTCGCCGCCGTCGACCTCGACGAGACCGTCAAGCTCCCCGACCCGGCACCGGAGGCCGCCCCGAACGGCGCCAAGGCCGCCGAGCAGGGTGAGACGCTGGCCGGCCCCGGCGGGGACACCGGCGCGGTCAACCCGTACATGCCGACCAACGAGACCGGCGCGGAGGCCTTCAAGGCCGCGCACCCCTCGTGGGACGGTCGCGGCGTCACCATCGGCATCATGGACTCCGGTGTGGACCTCGACCAGCCGGCGCTGCAGAAGACCACCACCGGTGAGCGCAAGATCGTCGACTGGGTCACCGCGACCGACCCGCTCGAGGACGCCACCTGGCGGGCGATGATCACCGAGGTGAGCGGGCCCACCTTCACCACCGGCACCGGCGCCTCCGCCGTGACCTGGACCGCGCCGGCCGGCACCTACCGGTTCAACACCTTCCGCGAGTCCATCACCGCCGGCAGCGACCCGGCCGGTGACGTCAACCGCGACGGCGACACCACCGACTCCTGGGGCATCCTCTACAACCCGGCGAACGGCGACATCCGGGTGGACGTCAACCAGAACCGCGACTTCACCGACGACGAGGTGATGCGGCCGTACAAGGAGAAGTTCCAGGTCGGCCACTTCGGCACGGACAACCCGGCGACCGCCGTCCGGGAGCAGATCCCGTTCGTGGTCGAGTTCCGGCGCAACGTCGACACCACCCCGGCCGGCGGCCCCGGCCTTGTCGACTACGTCAACATCGGCATCATCGAGAGCACCCACGGCACGCACGTCGCCGGCATCACCGCCGCCAACGACATGCTCGGCAACAGCGCCCTCGACGGCGCCGCGCCCGGCGCCAAGCTGGTTTCGGCCCGCGCCTGCTCCTGGGGTGGCGGCTGCACCGCCGCGGCGCTCACCACCGGCATGATCGACCTGGTGGTCAACCGCAAGGTCGACGTGGTGAACATGTCGATCGGCGGCCTGCCGGCGCTGAACGACGGCTCCAACGCCCGCGCGGTCCTCTACAACGACCTGATCAACACCTACGGCGTGCAGCTGTTCATCTCGGCCGGCAACTCCGGCCCGGGCCTGAACACGGTCGGCGACCCGTCGGTCGCCACCGACGTGGTCAGCGTCGCGGCGAACATCAGCAAGGACACCTGGCTGGCCAACTACGGCTCGGTGGTCCGCAAGGAGAACGCGCTGTTCAACTTCTCCTCCCGCGGCCCGCGTGAGGACGGCGGCTTCAAGCCGAACATCACCGCCCCCGGCTCGGCCATCTCCACCGCGCCGACCTGGCAGCCGGGCGGTCCGGTGGCGGAGGCGGGCTACCCGCTGCCCCCGGGCTACCAGATGCTGAACGGCACCTCGATGGCCTCCCCGCAGGCCACCGGCGCCGCCGCGCTGCTGTTGTCGGCCGCCAAGGCGACCGGCACCGGCGTCACCCCGGCCGCGCTGCGCCGGGCCGTCTACACCTCGGCCCAGCCGATCGCGGACGTCCCGACGTACGCCCAGGGCTACGGCATGGTCAACGTGCCGGGCGCGTGGGGCCTGCTGGCCGACGGCGTGCAGACCCGCACGTACACCTCCGAGGCCCCGGTCTGCACCGAGCTGTCGCCGAACCTGACCCGCTACGACCGGGACTCCGGCACCTTCGTGCCGAACCCGAACGTGGGCACCGGCATCTACAACCGCTGCGCCGCCGACCGGGGTGGCCAGACGGTCAAGAAGAGCCGCACCTACGACGTCAAGCTGACCCGCACCAGCGGCCCGAACAAGAGCGTCAAGCACCTGCTCGGCCTCCGCGGCAACGACGGCACCTTCTCCGTCCGCTCCGAGGTGTGGCTGCCGCTGAACAAGACCGTCACCGTCGAGGTGAAGGCCAAGCCGATGACCACCGGCGCGCACGGCGCGATCCTGACCGTGGACGACCCGGCCACCTCGGTGGTCGACTTCGAGGTCGCCGCCGTCGTGGTCGCCTCCAACGCGGTGAGCGCTCCGGCGTACTCCTTCTCGGCCGAGGGTTCGGTCGAGCGGAACAGCTTCACCTCGTACTTCGTCACGGTTCCGCAGGGCGCCGGCGCGCTCCAGGTCAACCTGTCCGGCATCGCGACCGGCTCGCAGACCCGGTTCATCGCCATCAACCCGTACGGCGTGCCGGTCGAGAGCACCGCGAGCACCGCCTGCTACACCAACTTCTCCGACGCCGCCGCCTGCAAGCCGCAGGAGCGGGACTACCAGAACCCGATCCCGGGCGTCTGGGAGATCGAGGTGGAGTCGCGGCGCACGTCGCCGGCGCTGGACAACGCGTTCCAGCTCCAGGCGCGGGTGCAGGGCGTGAAGGTCGAGCCGGCCGTGGTCCAGCTGCCGTCGGTCACCGCCGGCACGCCGTCCCCGGTGAGCTGGAGCCTGACCAACACCTTCGGCCCGGTCCGGGTGACCGGCGTCGGCGGCCCGCTGTCCAGCGTGCGTGCCGAGCGGCCGACCATCACCGAGGGCGCCACGCAGGAGTACACGGTGGACATCCCGGCCGGGACCACCTCGTTCTCGGCCCGGATCGGCAACACCTCCGACCTGGGTGCCGACCTGGACCTGTACATCTTCCGGGGCGCCACCGAGGTGGGCCGGTCGGCCGACGGTGACTCGGAGGAGGCGGTCACGCTGAACAACCCGGTCGCCGCCACGTACCGGGTGGTCATCGAGGGCTACGCGGTCGCCGCGGGCGGCACGGCGTACGACTACCGGGACTCGTTCGCGTCCCCGGCGCTGGGTTCGCTCTCCGCGCCGTCCACGCCGCTGTTCCTGCCCAACGGCGGCACCGCCACCCTGACCGGTTCGGTGACCGCGTTGAGCACTCCGGCCGCCGGCCGGGAGCTGTTCGGTGACATGGCCGTCACCACCGTCGAGGGTGCGGTCGTCGGCCGTGGCTCGGTGGAGATCAACGCGGTGAACTGACCGCGGTCCGTCAACCGGAAGCCCGCCTCCCCGCGTGGGGGAGGCGGGCTTCCGTCGTCGAGGGTCAGGCCGGGCGGGCGGACTCGACCACGAACGGGGTGCCCTGCTGGCAGGTGGTCATCATGCCCGGCTCGGGGCGGCCGGTGACCTCCACCTTGGCGCCGGCCTTGAGCAGGTCGCGCGGACCGCCGACCAGCAGGTGGTCGTCGAGCAGGAGGCAGTTCGGCTCGACCCCGGCCCGGATGGTGCCGGTGATGGTGGTACCGCCGACGCCGGGCGGCGTCGACGGGCCGCCCTTCCACGTCGGGTTCGGGCGGCTGGGGGTCGTGCTGGGACCGGGATCGGGCTGGCTGGTCACCGGGGCGGCTCCCGTCGGGCTGGGGCTGGCGGGCTCGTCGGCGGGGCCGGCGCAGGCGGTCAGCGCGACACCGGCGAGCAGAGCGACGAGCACCGTCCGAGGAGTCTTCATGGGTGGTTGGACGCGACGGCCGACCGATCCGTTCCCGGTCAGCCGCGCGCCGCCGCGGCCTTCATGTCGCGCTTGAGCTCCTGGGGCAGCGAGAAGGTCAGCCGCTCGTCGGCGGTGGTGACCTCGTCGACGTCGGCGAAGCCGCGCTCGGCCAGATGGGCGAGCACCTGCTGGACCAGCTCGTCGGGCACGCTCGCGCCGGAGGTCACGCCCACGGTGCGGGCCCCCTCCAGCCAGGCGTCGTCGATCTCGTGGGCGAAGTCGACCAGGTGACCGGCGCGGGCGCCGGCGTCCAGCGCCACCTCGACCAGCCGGACCGAGTTCGACGAGTTGCGCGAGCCGACCACGATCACCACGTCGCACTCCGGGGCGATCTCCTTCACCACGTGCTGGCGGTTGGAGGTCGCGTAGCAGATGTCGTCGCTGGGGGGCGACTGGAGCAGCGGCAGGCGCTGCTTGAGCCGGGCCACGGTCTCCAGCGTCTCGTCGACCGACAGCGTGGTCTGGGAGAGCCAGACCACCTTCTCCGGGTCGCGCACGGTGACCTTGTCGACCCCGTCCGGGCCGTCGACCAGCTGGATGTGGGCGGGGGCCTCACCGGCGGTGCCGATGACCTCCTCGTGCCCCTCGTGGCCGATGAGCAAGATGTCGTAGTCCTGCTGGGCGAACCGCCGCGCCTCGTGGTGCACCTTGGTGACCAGCGGGCAGGTGGCGTCGATCGCCCGCAGCGAGCGCTCCTTGGCCTGCTCGTACACCTCGGGGGCCACGCCGTGGGCGGAGAAGATGACGGTGGCGCCCTCCGGCACCTCCTCGTTCTCCTCCACGAAGATCGCGCCCTTGGCCTCCAGCGTCCGCACCACGTGCTTGTTGTGCACGATCTGCTTGCGGACGTAGATCGGCGCGCCGTAGAGCTTCAGCGCCTCCTCGACGGTCTGCACCGCCCGGTCCACACCCGCGCAGTAGCCGCGGGGGTTGGCCAGGAGCACGCGCTTGCCGGTCCGGGGAGTCGTCTCAGCGTCAGTCACCCGCCCATGGTACGTGGCGCCCTCCGGGCCGGCAGCGGCCGCGACCACGGCACCGGTCGGGGCTGCCCGGCGGTGTCGGTGCCGGGCCGTAGGGTGGGCGGGTGAGCGCGGGTGAGGTGGGGCGGGGCGCGCCCCCGGAGCGGAGCACGTCCGAGGAGCCGTGGCCGGTCCGGGTGGTCAGCCAGAAGATCGGCGCCTGGATCGCCCGGCTCGGCTGGGTCTGGGTCGACGGTCAGGTGGCGCAGATCAGCCGCCGTCCCGGTGCCACCACCGTCTTCCTCACCCTGCGTGACCCCTCGGCCGACCTCAGCCTGACCGTCACCACCAACCGTGACGTGCTCGACGCGGGCGCACCGGAGCTGCGCGAGGGTGCCCGGGTCGTGCTGCACGCCAAGCCCGAGTTCTATGCCGCGCGGGGCACGCTCAGCCTGCGCGCCGACGAGATCCGCCAGGTCGGCCTCGGTGAGCTGCTGGCCCGGCTGGAGAAGCTCAAGAAGCTGCTCGCCGCGGAGGGGCTGTTCGACCGGGCCCGCAAGCGGCGACCTCCCTTCCTGCCCGGCCGGGTCGGCCTGATCACCGGGCGGGCCTCGGCGGCCGAGCGCGACGTGCTGACCAACGCCCGGCGCCGCTGGCCGGCCGTCGACTTCCGCACGGTCAACGTGGCGGTGCAGGGGCCGAGCGCCGTGCCCGACATCGTCGGCGCGCTCAAGGTGCTCGACGCCGATCCGGCGGTCGACGTGATCGTCATCGCCCGTGGCGGCGGGAGCATCGAGGATCTGCTGCCCTTCTCCGACGAGGCGCTGTGCCGGGCGGTCTTCGCCTGCCGCACCCCGGTGGTCAGCGCGATCGGCCACGAGACCGACGCGCCGCTGCTCGACTACGTGGCCGACGTCCGCGCCTCCACCCCCACCGACGCGGCGAAGCGGATCGTGCCCGACCTGACCGAGGAGGTCCGCCTCATCGGTCAGGCCCGGTCGCGCCTGGAGCGGGCCGTGCGCAACCTGGTCGACCGCGAGCAGCACCGGCTCGACCTGTTCCGTTCCCGTCCGGTGCTGGCCCGACCGCAGGTCATGGTCGACCAGCGTGCCGCCGACGTGACCGCGCTGCGCGACCGCGCCGGTCGGTGCCTGGAGCACCGGCTGAGCGGCGCCACCGACGACCTGCGCCACACTCTCGCGCGGCTGCGCGCGCTCTCCCCCGCGGCCACGCTCGACCGCGGCTACGCCATCGTGCAGCGCGGTGACGGCCACGTGGTCCGCGCGGCGTCCGAGGTGGCCAAGGGCGATCCACTGCGGGTACGCCTCGCCGAGGGCGAGCTGACCGCCACCGTCGACGGCTGAGGGAAACGCTACGAATGACTGAGAAGACCAAGGACGAGCAGCTGAGCTACGAGCAGGCGCGCGCCGAGCTGGCCTCCGTGGTGGAGCGGCTGGAGGCGGGTGGCACCTCGCTGGAGGAGTCGCTGGCGCTGTGGGAGCGGGGCGAGGAGCTCGCCGGCGTCTGCCAGCGCTGGTTGGACGGCGCTCGCGCCCGCATCGACACCGCCCGGCAGAAGCCCGAGGAGTGACCGCGACCGTCGAGCGGTGACCGCTCACCCGACCAGTGACCACGGCCGCCGAGGAGCGGGCGCGGCTCCGCGCGCTGCCTCCGCCGACGCTCCCGCGTGATCCACACCAGCTCGCCAAGGTGGCGGTACGGCGTGCGTCGTGATGGCCCCACCTCGGCGAGGTGGTGTGGATCGAGCCGGCTCGAACGGGCGGACCGGGGAGGCGAACACATCCCCTGACAGCGACATACCTCAGCGGCATGTTCATGCCGCTGAGGTATGTCGCTGGAAGCGGGACGCTCTCCGGCCGGACGAGCGCCGGTCAGTTGAACAGGTTGTAGAACTCCGGCGGCGCCTCGACGACCTGGTCGGCCGGCGGCTTCTGGGCCGCGGCGGCGTTGCCGTAGTCGGTGTAGGTGATCTTCAGATCCTGCGCGGCGCTCTGGCCGGCGGCCGGGATCTTCAGCACCATCTCGCTGAGTCGGCCCTGCGGGTCGACCTTGGCGGTGAACGGCACCGACTGGGCCTGCGCGCCGAGCGCGGTGATCACGGCCGGGTCGAGCGAGCCCGCCTCGGCGGCCTTCGACACGTCGACCGTGCCCTCGTACGCGCCCTCGCCGGTCTGCCGTACGTCGGTCACGCCCTTGGTGAGCACGGCGCTGCCGGCCGGGTCCACCTTCTCGAAGTCGAAGCCCAGCGTGCGGCTGCCCTTGATCCGGGTCTGGTCGAGGTGCTGGTACTTGCCGAGGTTGAGGTTCTTCACCCCGGGGATCTTGGCGGCCGCGGTGCCGCCCAGGTCGAGCTTGACCCAGCTGTCCGGCTTGGCGTGGATGAGGTCCAGCTTCATCATCAGGTCCGACGACGGGTCACCGATCGTCATCCGCATCTCGGCGCTCTGGCTGGGCTCGTGCACCTGCCCCTCGGCGGTGGAGCCGGCGCCGGTCATGGTGAACCGGAAGTTGCCCTCGCGGATCGCGTTCGTGGAGTCCAGCAGGGCCTGCTTCGCCGCGCTGTCGGAGCCGCCGGCGCTCGGGGCGACGCTGCCGGAGGCGCTCGGGGTCGCGGAGGCCTCCGAGGTGGCGGCGCCGTTGCTGTTGCAGGCGGCCAGGCCGGGAATGAGCAGCGCCGCGGCGAACGCGGTGGCGCTGAAGCGTCGTATCTTCACGTCAACCTCTCCAGGTGGGTCGTCCGGGCTCGATGTCCCGTCTGTTCCCTGAAGTGGCGTTCCGCAATCCCGCGTCACCCGTCTCAGCGCAGCGAGGTGGCGAGCTTGCGCAGCTCCGTCTCCCCCGCGTCGCCGACCACGATGACCGTGCGGTTCGGCTCCAGCAGGACCAGGGCCTGCTCGTTGCCGCGGGCGGTGTAGCGCTGCCAGCTCAGCCCGTCGGGCAGGTCCGCGGGGCCCTGCGGCTGCCCGTCGCTCAGCTCGGCCGGCAGCAGCTTCTCCGCCGGCACGTTGCTCTCCACCAGTTGCGCGCCCCGCCCCTCGGGGGTCACGTATCCGATCCGCAGCGTCGCGCCGTCCGGCTCGGTCCGGAAGCGGGCGTTGACCGTACGCCAGTCGTCGCCCAGCCCGGTCGGCTGGCTCACCGGGAACACGTTGGCTGCGCGGGCCTGCTCCAGGGCGGGCGCCGGGTCGACCGTGACCGGCGAGTCGCCGCCGAGGAAGCCCCGGTAGAACGCGATCAGCAGCGCGATCGGCACCAGCAGCACGAGCAGGGACAGCACCATGTCCTTCGGCGACCGCTCCGAGCGGGCCTTCTCCTTGCGCGCGGGCGGCGCCTGACGGTCTCCGGCGACGGCCTCGGCCCGGCCGGCCTCGTCCCCCGCCGGGTCGACCAGGGCCGGCTCGCCCCGGCCCGTGGTCGGTGCGACGAGCGCGGGCTGCCCCGGGGCCGGGGTCGGGCCGGCATCCGATCGGACCGGCGGCTGGCCCTCGGGCGGGGTCGCGTCGGTCGGCGGGCGGTCGGCAGGCTGTGCGGGCTCCACCCGACCATTGTCGCAGCCGTCCGGGGAGCGTGATCCTGGCCTCCTCCGCCCCGCCGGGGCGGCGAACCTGAGATCGTGTGAGGATCAGCGACAAAACCGGCGGCGGCGACGGCCGCACTCCCGCCGGTCCACCCCGCAACGTCGCGAGGAGGAAGCCGCCATGACAACCATCAGGACGCGGACGCCCCAGGATCTCGACCGCAACCTCGCCCTCGATCTGGTCCGGGTCACCGAGGCCGCGGCCATGGCCGCCGGGCGCTGGGTCGGCCGGGGCGACAAGGAGGGCGGCGACGGTGCCGCCGTCGACGCCATGCGCAAGCTGATCAACTCGATCCCGATGCGCGGTGTCGTGGTGATCGGCGAGGGCGAGAAGGACAACGCCCCGATGCTCTTCAACGGCGAGGAGGTCGGCGACGGGACCGGTCCCGAGGTGGACGTGGCGGTCGACCCGATCGACGGCACCACGCTGATGAGCAAGGGCATGCCGAACGCGCTGGCCGTGCTCGCCGTGGCCGAGCGGGGCGCGATGTTCGACCCGAGCGCGGTCTTCTACATGGAGAAGCTGGCCGTCGGCCCGATGTACGCCGACGTGGTCGACATCGACGCCGGGGTCGCCGAGAACATCCGCCGCATCGCCAAGGTCAAGGGCACCGACACCGCCGAGGTGACGGTCTGCGTGCTGGACCGGTCGCGCCACGACGACCTGGTGAAGCAGATCCGGCGCACCGGAGCCGGCATCCGGTTCATCTCCGACGGCGACATCGCCGGCGCGATCGCGGCCGCCCGGGGCGAGTCGGACATCGACGTCCTGATGGGCATCGGCGGCACCCCCGAGGGGATCACCGCGGCCTGCGCGCTGAAGTGCATGGGCGGCATGATGCAGGCCAAGCTCTGGCCGAAGGACGACCAGGAGCGGGAGAAGGCGTTGGCCGCCGGGCACGACCTGGACCGGGTGCTGTTCACCGACGACCTGGTGACCGGCGACAACTGCTTCTTCGTGGCCACCGGGGTCACCTCCGGTGACCTGCTCCGCGGCGTGCGCTACCGGGCCGGCGGGGCGTACACCCAGTCGATCGTGATGCGCTCCAAGAGCGGCACGATCCGGGTCATCGACTCCTACCACCGCCTGGAGAAGCTCGCCCTGTACTCGTCCGTCGACTTCGACGGGCGCCCCCTGGCCGAGCAGGAGTGAGCGCATCCGGGACGGTCGCGCCGCCGACGCTGTCGACCGGCCGGCGGATCGCGGGGGTCGGTCTGGCGACCGGCTCGGGCGTCCTGGTGGCCGTCCAGTCCCGGATCAACGGCGAGCTGGGCGTGCGCCTGGCCGACGGGATCGCCGCCGCGGTGGTCTCGTTCGGCCTGGGCCTGCTGATCCTGCTGGTGCTGGTCCCCGCCACCGCCGGTGGGCGACGAGGGCTCGTCGCCCTGCGCGGCGCACTGCGTTCCGGCGCCCTGCGCCCCTGGCAGTGCCTGGGCGGGGTGTGCGGCGCGTTCCTGGTGGCGACGCAGGGGTTGACCATCGGCGCGCTCGGCGTGGCCGTGTTCACCGTCGCCGTGGTGGCCGGGCAGTCCGGCAGCAGCCTGCTGGTCGACCGGGCCGGCATCGGGCCGACCGGCCGGCAGGCGGTCACCCCGAACCGGCTGGTCGGCGCGGTGCTCACCGTGCTGGCCGTGCTGCTGGCGGTGGGCGACCGCCTCGGTGACCCCGGCGCCCTGGCGCTGGCCCTGCTGCCGCTGGCCGCCGGGATCGGCATCGCCTGGCAGCAGGCGGTGAACGGCCGGGTCCGCGCGGCGGCGGACAGCGCGATGACGGCCACGCTCGTCAACTTCGTGGTCGGCACGGTCGCGCTGCTCGCCACGTTCGCGGTGGAGGTGGCGGTGCGGGGCCGGCCGGCGGGCGGTTTCCCGAGCGAGCCGTGGCTGTACGTCGGCGGCCCGATCGGCATCGTGTTCATCGCGCTGGCCGCCGCCATCGTCCGGTTCACCGGAGTGCTGCTGCTCGGCCTGGCCACCATCGCCGGGCAGATCGTGGGGGCGGTGCTGCTGGACGTGGTGCTGCCGACCGCCGCGTCGCACCCCGGGGTGAACACGCTGCTCGGGGCGGCGCTGACGCTGGTGGCCGTCCTGGTCGCCGCCGTGTCCCCGCCGCGCCGCGCCTAACCCGCGGTCCGGGGGTGCAGGGTGTCGACGATCTCGTCGACCACCCGGTCCAGCGGGGTCGGCTCGATGCCGAGCGTGGCGGTGGCGGCGGTGGAGTCGAGCACGAACGGCCGGGCGAACTGGTGCGCGGTCTCGCGCAGCTCCTTCGCGAACGGGTTGGCCACGCCGGCCAGCCAGAGCACCGGGTACGGCATCCGGGTGAGCCGCGGCGCCGGCGCGCCGGCCCTTCTGGCCGTGCGCCCGGCCAGGTCCCGCATGCTGACCGCCGGCGCGCTGGGCACGTGCCAGGCCCGACCCCAGGCCCGCGGGTCGGTCGCGGCGGCGACCAGGGTGCGGGCGACGTCCGGCACGTACGTCCAGCTGTGCGGGGCGTCCCAGTCGACGGGGAGGAACACCCGCCGCCCGCTGAGCACCCGGGGCAGCACCATCATGGCCAGCGAGGTGCCGCCGACGCCGACGTAGTCGGAGCCACGTACCTCGGTGACCCGGGCCCGACCGGCGCGGTGGGCGGCCAGGGCGTCGGCCCACATCCGGTTGCGGACCCGGCCCTTGACGCCGGTGGCGGCGAGCGGCGTCGACTCGGTCATGGGCGCGTCGACCGGGCCGTACCCGTAGAGGTTGCCGACGGTGCCGAGCACCGCGCCGCCGCGCTCGGCGGCGGTGAGCAGCGCGGCGGCCAGCGGCGGCCAGTCGAGCGGCCACCTGTGGTACGCCGGGTTGGCGCAGTTGTACAGCGCGACCGCGCCCTCGGTCAGCGTGCTGAGCCGGTCGGCGTCGGCGGCGTCGGCGGCCACCCGCTCGACCGCCGGGTGCTCCGGGCCGGTGCCCCGTCGGGTCACCACCCGCACCCGCTCGCCCTGGTCGACGAGGAGCCGGGCGGTGGCGGTTCCGACGGGTCCGGCGCCGACGATCACGTGCAGGGCCATGGCAGGTCCACCTCTTCTGAAGCAGTAATCCGAATCGAGAGCAGCGCTCTCGAAGAAGAGCATGACGCGCATCGGCGCCTCCGTCAAGAGCAGTGCTCTCGCTTTTGATTGGCGCTCTCATCCGTGGCACAGTGGGAGCCATGGTCGCTCCCTCGCTCCGCGCCCGGGTCCGCGCCGGGATGATCGAAGAGATCAAGGCCGTCGCCCGCCGCCACCTGGCCACCGACGGCGCGAACCTCTCCCTGCGCGCCGTCGCCCGGGACCTCGGCATGGTCTCCTCGGCGGTCTACCGCTACTTCCCCAGCCGGGACGACCTGCTCACCGCGCTGATCCTGGAGTCGTATGACGCGCTGGGCGACGCGGTCGAGACGGCCGACGCCGACGCCGACCGGGCCAGCCGGGCCGCGTACCAGGATCTGCCGCCCGGCGGCGTCGTGCTGGTCAGTGGCGCGCTGCTGCTCGGCGGCGCGTTGCCGTTCGATCTGGCCGTGCACCTGGTGCTCTCGCCGGCGGCGCTGGAGCGGCGCACCGAGCCCGTGCTGCGCTGGACGTTGCCGGCGTTCGCCCGCTACGCCGCGGAGGTCGACCCGGCCTCCTTCGCGGATGTCGTCGTGCGCGTCGACGACCCCCGCCGTCCGGCCCTCGTGGAGGCCGGCTGACCCGCCCACCGCGACTCACCGGAAAGAGACAGGAAGTCTCCGGTTTGGCCGCTCGGGCGCCCGGGTAATCGCCCGGCTCACAGAGCACGGGTGATCTCGCCCGCGCATCCACATTCGGACCTGGTCCTCCGGCGCCTGTCGCCGGAGGACCGGTATGAGGCCGCAGGAAAGGCAGGCAGCGATGCTCGTCCACGACACGACAGCCACGGGCCGCTCCCAGGCGGAGGTCGACCAGATCCGGCAGTCCCTGCGGTCGCGGTACGACGAGCTGACCGCGGAGTACGACCAGGCCGTGATGCAGAGCCAGGTGCTGCGACTGGTCGAGGTCGGCGACACCGCCGGCGACGACCAGGCCGACAGCGGCACCAAGACCGCCGAGCGGGACACCGCGCAGTCGCTGCTGCGCACCATCCTGGACCGGCGCGCGCAGTTCGAGCACGCGCTGACCCGGCTCGACGAGGGCACCTACGGCTTCTGCGAGGGCTGCACCGCGCCGATCCCGGTCGAGCGGCTGGAGATCTTCCCGTCGGCCACCTCCTGCGTGGCCTGCAAGCAGACCCGGGAGCGGCGGGCGGCCTGAGTCGCCCGCCGGGTCACCGGTCGGTCCCATGGGGGAGATCAAGGTAGGCACCGCCTCGTGGACCGACCGGACCCTGCTCGACTCCGGCTGGTACCCGGCGAGCGCCGACACGCCGGAGAAGCGGCTGGCCCACTACGCCCGCCGGTTCCCGCTGGTCGAGGTGGACGCCACCTACTACTCGCCGCCGGCCGAGCGGACCGCCCGGCTCTGGGCCGAGCGCACCCCGCCCGGGTTCACCTTCAACGTCAAGGCGTTCAGCCTGCTGACCGGCCACCCGACCCGGGTGTCCGCGCTCTACAAGGACCTGCGGCCGGACACCGACAAGCGCAACGTCTACCCGGACGACCTGCCGGCGCAGGCGTACGAGGAGGTCTGGACGCGGTTCCTGTCCGCGCTCGACCCGCTCGTCGACGCCGGCAAGCTGGGCGCGCTGCTGTTTCAGTTCCCGCCCTGGTTCACCATCAAGCGGGACAACAAGCAGTACCTGCTGGAGGTGGCGCGGCGTTGCGCCCCGCTGCGGCCGGTCGTCGAGTTCCGGCACGCCTCCTGGTTCGACGGCGACAACGCCCGGGAGACCCTCGACTTCCTGCGCGCGCACGAGCTGCCGCTGGTCTGCGTGGACATGCCGCAGGGCCACAGGTCCTCCGTGCCCCCGGTGCTGGCCGCGACCGCGGACCTCGCGGTGGTCCGGTTCCACGGGCACAGCGACAAGTGGACCAGCAAGGACATCCACGAGAAGTTCGGCTACGACTACTCCGACCGCGAGCTGCGCGACTGGGCGCCGAAACTGCGCGAACTGGCCGGGCAGGCCGACCGGACGCACGTGCTGATGAACAACTGCTACCGCGACCACGCGCAACGCAATGCCGCCACCCTCGTCGACCTGCTCGGCGGCTGAGCGCTCCTCACCCGGTCCGGGTGAGGACACCTCACCCACCCGCCGCGCAGCATGGACCGTGTGCGCTCCTCCACCGCCGGTGGAGGCGCCGCGACGAGGAGGTGGGTCATGACGGTACGGGTGGTGGCGGACCGACGCCGCGGAGGCGTACTGCACGTGGTCGGCAACTCCGACACGCCGCGGCGGGGCGAACGGCCCGGCCGGTTCAGTCCGACCCGGCTGTGGCGGGGGCCCAGCGGGCCGCCCCGGCGCGCCGACGACCGCCGCTGGGAGACCGACGCACGGGGGTGAGACAGATGGCGGAGCAACTGGTGTCCGCGTTCGAGTCCTCGCTGGACAAGACGAACGTGATCCTGAAGGAGATCGAGTCGGCGTACGGCTGGCCGGCGGACCGGCGCAACCAGTCCTACGCCGCGCTGCGCACGGTGCTGCACCTGTTGCGGGACCGGTTGCCGGTGCAGGAGAGCGCCGAGTTCGCCCAGCAGCTGCCGGTGCTGGTGCGCGGCATCTACTTCGACGGCTGGCAGCCGGAGAACGTGCCGATCAAGCTCAACCGCGACGACTTCCTCTACGAGGTCCGCCAGGGCTTCCCGTACGACGCCGAGGGCGGCGCGCAGCGGGTGGTCCAGGTCGTGCTGGACACGCTGCGGCGGCACGTGACCCAGGGCGAGTGGGAGGACGTGAAGGCCACCATGCCGGGTGACCTGCGTCAGATGATTCCCTGATCCGGCACCGGACCGGCCCGTCCCGCCCCCTCGGCGGGGCGGGCCGCCGGCGTCCGGGACACCGGCAGCCCGGCCCGCCGGGCCAGCCCGGCGAACGCGACCGCGTCGACGATCGCCGCGCCGCCGGGGTCGTTGTTGAAGTAGACGTACGCCGGCTCGCCGCCGCCGAACGCCTCCGCCAGCCGGCGCACCCAGCCGGCCAACGCGGCCCGCCCGTAGCGCGGCCACGGCCGGGCCCGGCCCTCGTGCAGCCGCAGGTAGCCGAAGTCGGTGGTGCGCCACCGCGGGGTGACCGGGCGGCTGAGCCGGTCCGCCCAGACCAGCGCCGCGCGGTGCCGTTCCAGCACCCGCCGGGTGTCGTCGGTCCACCACGACGGATGCCGCGGCTCCACCGCCACCCGCACGTCGTCGGGGAACCGCCGCAGCACCTCGGCCAGCGCGTCCGGGTCGGCGCGCAGCGTCGGCGGGAGCTGCACCAGCACCGGCCCCAGCCGGTCGCCCAGACCGGACGCCCGGTCCAGGAACCGGGCCACCGGCTCGGCCGGGTCGCGCAGCCGCTTCACGTGGGTGAGGTAGCGGCTCATCTTCACCGCCACGCAGAAGTCGCCAGGCGTACGTTCCCGCCACGCGACGAACGTGTCCCGCTCCGGCAGCCGGTAGAACGCGTTGTTCACCTCCACCGTGGCGAACTCCGCGGCGAAGTGCTCCAACCAGCGTCGTTGCGGCACGCCGGCGGGATAGAACCGCTCCCGCCAGTCCCGGTACTGCCAGCCGGACGTGCCGACCAGGATCACCGCCGTGCCCTACTGAAGGTTGATCTGGAACACCTCGAACGACGCGCCGTACCGCACGCCGAGCCGGGTTCCCGCCGGGCGGGCCATCCCCTCCAGGAACTCCTCGGCGTCGAAGCTCCCGTCGCCCAGCCCGCTCAGGTACGCCCCGTGCGCCCGCAGCGAGTCCACCCCGCGCCCGAAGGTGTCCGTCACGTCCACCCCGTGCCGCGCCACCGGCGAGCCGGCCGCCCACACCTCGCGCACCCGGGACCACGGCTGCGTGCCGTCGGTCAGCTGCTCCGGGAAGATCCACCGGTTGCCGGCGTCGCGGACCGCGTCCAGCGTGGCCCGGCCGCAGGCGATGTGGTCGGCCTGGTTCAGCGCGTACGCCCCGTCCCAGGTCTCCCGGAAGTTGTTGGTGAGCACCACGTCCGGCCGGTGCCGGCGGACCACCCCGGCGATCGCCCGACGCAGCGGGACACCGTATTCCAGCAGCCCGTCGGGCAGGCCGAGGAACTCGACCTCGGACACCCCCACCACGGCGGCCGAGGCCCGCTGCTCCTCCTCGCGCAGCACCCGGCTGCGCTCCGGCGCCATCCCGTCGATGCCCGCCTCGCCGCTGGTGACCAGGCAGTAGACGACCTCCTTGCCCTGCCCGGTCCACCGGGCGACCGCCGCGGCGGCGCCGAACTCCAGGTCGTCCGGATGCGCCACCACGGCCAGCGCCCGCTGCCAGTCCTCGGCCAGCGGCGTGAGCGGTTCCGGCTGCGCCACCTCGTACCTCCTCGCGCGTGTCCTCCCGCCATCCTGGCACCCCCGGGCGTCGGCCGCCTACCGGCGCGAACCGTCCGTGCGGCGCGGCCCGGACGTCTACCGTGTGGTTAGAGAAGATCGGGCGTGGGGTACCACCCGCTGCACACGGACCCCGGAACGCGCGGGGCGGCACACCGAGGGAGCACCCATGGCATTGAACGACGACGACATCCAGACCAGCGGCGGCGGCGGCCTGGAGGGCCCGGCCGACGGCGGTGCCACCCCGGGTCAGCACGACGGTGGCGCGGACGGCGGCGCGGAGGGCCCGGCCGACGGCGGTGCCACCCCGGGTCAGCACGACG
>NZ_CADEAU010000028.1 GCF_902825405.1 Micromonospora maritima
GACCGCGCCGGTCGCCGGGCCACCCCGGTCGACCAGCGGCAGCGAGCGTAGCGCGCGTTCCAGATGCCACTGGAGGTGCGCCGCCACCAGCCCGCTGCACTCCCGGCGTACGCCGGTCTCGGTGGCGTCGGCGTACCCCCAGTCGCCGGTGGTCAGCGCGGACATCAGCGCCAGCGTGGCCGGCGCAGGGTGGGCGGCGCCCGGGGGCCGGCAGTCCGGGCACACCGCGCCGCCGGCCGGCACCGAGAACGCGCGGTGCCGGCCCGGCTCGCCGCAGACCGCACACGCGGTCAGCGCGGGCGCCCAGCCGGCGAACGCCATGCCCCGCAGCAGGTAGGCGTCGAGCACCAGCGTGGTGGCGTGGTCGCCGCGGGCCAGCGACCTCATCGCACCGAGGGTGAGCTGGAACAGCCGCAGCGAGGGTTCCCGCTCGACCGGCGTCAACCGCTCGGCGGTCTCGGCGATCGCGCTGGCCGCCGTGTAGCGCGGGTAGTCGCCGAGGAACCGCTTGCCGTACAGCTCGATCGCCTCGACCTGGCTGACGGTGTGCAGCGAGCTGCCCTGGTTGCCCTTGGGATCGCCGGCGAGCTGGAGGTCGACGTGCCCGAACGGCTCCAGCCGGGCGCCGAACCGGCTGGAGGTGCGCCGGACGCCCCGGGCCACCGCGCGCAACCGGCCGTGCCGGCGGGTGAACAGCGTGATGATCCGGTCGGACTCGCCCAGCTTCTGCACGCGCAGCACCACCGCGTCGTCGCGGTAGAGCTGTCGGCGGTACCCGGCCATCAGGCCATTCTCCCTCGGGGTGCGATCTCAGGGTCGGCTCGGGGTGCGCCGGCGGGCGATCCCCGATGTGCCGGCCGCACGGCCGGTCCTAGTGTGCTGCCATGGCTTCGCTCCGAACGGCGTCGCGGTCACGCACCGCCCTCCGACCGCCGCGTGGCGTGGTGGCCGCGATCGCGGCCACCACGCTCATCGTCCTCGCCGGGTGTGACACGCTGTCGTTGCGCCGGCTCGACTACGACCAGACCGAAAAGACGAAGGTCGCCCGGATCACCGTCGACGACGGCGGTTCGGGGGACGTGGTGGTCCGCGCCAACGGCCCCGCCGACCAGGTACGGATCAAGCGGGTGGTCCGCTACCAGGGCGGCGAGCCGAACAGCAGGTACGAGATCAAGGGCGACGAACTGGTCCTGCCCACCGACTGCGGGCAGCGGTGCAGCATCTCCTGGGAGGTGACCGCGCCACCCGGCGTGGCGGTGCGCGGCGGCACCGGCTCGGGCAACGTCGACCTCAGCGACGTCGGCGCGGTGGAGTTCACGCTCAGCTCCGGCGACCTGACCATCAGCGGGGCCACCGGCGAGGTCCGCGCCGCGACCACCTCCGGCAACATCCGACTCGTGGAGGCGACCCATCCGGTCCGGCTGCGGGCGCGCTCCGGTGACATCGAGGCCCGCCGGCTCACCTCCGCGATCGACGCGGAGGCCACCTCGGGCAACCTCGTCGTCGAGCTGGACCAGCCGGCCCCGGCCCGGCTGCACGCCACCAGCGGGGACGTCGACCTGGCGGTGCCGGACGGCCGCTACCGGGTGCGGGCGGACGCGAAGTCCGGTGACACGGACGTCACCGTGACCAACGACCCGGGGGCGTCGGTGCTGCTCGACGTCTCCGCCACCAGCGGCAACGTCACCGTCACCGCCCGCTGAGCCAGCGGGCGCCCTCCAGCACGCGCTCACCGTCACGGCGGGGCGCGGGCACCCGGACCCCGGCGCCCACCAGTCCGCCCTCCGCGCCCGCGGGGGCCGGGCTGGCCGGCGCGGCCGCCGCCCGGTCGGCCGCGCTCCGCCGGGGCCGGCCGGGAACCAGTTCCGGGGTACGCCGGGCGGCCAGGTCCTCGACCCAGCCGACCAGCAGCGTCACCACGCCGACCAGCACGAAGACCAGCCCCACCCGCAGCCACAGGCCGACCGGGTCACGAGGCGACCAGCCGACCAACCCGACCAGCGGGGTGAGCGCCACCACGAACGGCATGTGCCAGAGGTAGACGGTCAGCGCCCGCCGGTTGACCACCGTCACCGCGCGGCCGAGCGCCGGGACCCGGTCGACCCAGGCCGCGCCGGTGGGCGCGCGACCGATCGCCACCAGGATGAACGCGGCCGACCAGAGCGCGTTGCCGAGGTGGATGTCGTTGATGTCGTAGCCGCGCGGCCCCGGATGGGTGGCGATCCAGGCCAGGCCGGCCGCGCCGACGACGCCGGCGACCGGCAGCAGCACCCGGTTGCGCATCCGCCGTAGCAGGCCGTCGTGGTGCGCGAAGCCGAGCAGCCACGCGCCGAAGTAGAGGCCGAACTCGCGCAGCACGGTCGGCGGGTCCGCCAGCACGCCCAGCTCGATCGCGACCAGCAGCACGTACGGTGCGGCGAGCGTGGGTAGCGGCGCCCGGCGGAACAGCCACAGCACCAGGGGCGAGGCGAGCACGAACCACAGGTAGTCCCGCAGGTACCAGATCGGGCTCAGCGCCAGCCCGCCCCAGTAGTTGGCCGGCGGGTCGCTGATCGGGAACAGCCAGAGCAGCACCTTCGGGGTGAGCGGCAGCCCGGTGAGCAGCATGGCCGGCACGAAGAGCGCGGCGAGCACCCAGAGCGAGGGCAGCAGACGGCGCAGGCGGCGGCCGACGGCGGGCACCCCGGTGCGGTCCAGCGAGGCGGCCATCAACGACCCGGCCAGGGCGAACATCACCGCCATCGCCGGGAACACCAGCGTGAGCGTGGCGTAGCCGGTGACGTGGTAGGTGACGACACGCACGATGGCCAGGAAACGGAGCAGGTCGAGGTAGCGGTTTCGCATCAGCTCGCAGCCGTGTCCGGGGGCAGGGACATGGTTCCCTACCCTGCTCCGGCGAGCCACGAACCAGCCACCGACGCCCATGGAACGTGAGATGCCCCATAGGACTGACTGATCCGGATCATCCGGGACCGGGACCCCGCCCGGCCCCGGTCAGAAGCCGAGCTTGCGCAACTGCTTCGGGTCGCGCTGCCAGTCCTTCGCCACCCGGACGTGCAGGTCCAGGTAGACCCGGGTGCCGAGCAGCTCCTCGATCTGCCGCCGGGCGGTGGTGCCGACGTGCTTGAGCCGACTGCCCCGGTGCCCGATGACGATGGCCTTCTGGCTCGACCGCTCCACGTAGAGGTCGGCGTAGATCTTCGTGAGGTTGCCCTCGGCGATCATTTCCTCGACCACCACGGCGATGGAGTGCGGCAGCTCGTCCCGGACCCCCTCCAGCGCGGCCTCCCGGACCAGCTCCGCGACCAGCACCTGCTCCGGGTCGTCGGTGAGCATGTCGTCGGGGTAGAGCTGCGGCGACTCCGGCAGGTAGCCGGTCATCACGTCCACGAGCGTGTCCACCTGGTGCCCGGAGACCGCGCTCACCGGCACCACGGCCGCGAACTCACCCAGCTCGCTGACCGCCAGCAACTGCTCGGCGAGCCGCTTCTTGTCGACCAGGTCGGTCTTGGTCACCACCGCCAGCACCGTGGCCTTCAGGCTGGCCAGCTCGCCGGTGATGAACCGGTCACCCCGGCCGACCGGCTCGTTCGCCGGCACGCAGAGCCCGATCACGTCGACCTCGCTCCAGGTCTCCCGGACCAGGTCGTTGAGGCGCTCGCCGAGCAGCGTGCGGGGACGGTGCAGGCCCGGGGTGTCGACCAGCACCAGCTGGGACTCCGGTCGGTGCAGCACGGCCCGGATGATGTGCCGGGTGGTCTGCGGCTTGTTCGAGGTGATCGCGATCTTGGTGCCGACGATCGCGTTGGTCAACGTCGACTTGCCGGCGTTCGGCCGGCCGACGAAACAGGCGAACCCGGCCCGGTAGGGACGCTCCTGGGCGGTGGTCACTCGACCACCGTGCCGAGGACCGCGCCGTCCGGCGCCGCCACGTGGATCGGCGCGTCGGCGGAGAGGTCACGCACCGCGGCGTGCCCGGCCCCGTCCAGCGTCGACGCCTCGGTCACCACCACCGCCGCCTCCAGCCGGCTCGCGCCGGCGGCCACCGCCGACGCCACCGCGAGCTGGAGCGCGGTCAGGGTCAGCGACGGCAGCGCCACGCTGGCCGCCGCGTACGTCCGGCCGTCCTGGTCGCGGACCGCGGCGCCCTCCACGGCCCCCACCCGGCCCCGTGCGCCCCGGGCCAGGACGACGAGCTTGCCGTCCTCGGCACTCAGCTCGGCCGGATCGGCGGGGGTGGGCAGGGCGGCCGGCACGGCGGCTGACTCAGGCATCGGCGGGTTGCCTCTCCTCGGAACGGTTGTTGTTGCCACGGGACTCGGCCTGCTCGCCGCGCCCCGCGCCCTCCGACGCGGTGCCCGGCTCGGCCCGGCTCACCAGCACGGTGTCGATCCGGTTACGCCGGCCGGTGGTGCCCTCGGCGATCAGCCGCAGGCCGGACACCTCGGCCTCGGCACCCGGGATGGGCACCCGACCGAGCGCCTGGGCGAGCAGACCACCGACCGTCTCCACCTCGTCGGTGGGCAGCTCGGTGTCGAACAGCTCGCCCAGATTCTCCACCGGCAGCCGGGCGGTCACCCGCACGGCCCCGTCCGCCAGGTGCTCGACCGGCGGGCGCTCGACATCGTACTCGTCGGTGATCTCGCCGACGATCTCCTCCAGGATGTCCTCGATGGTGACCAGCCCACCGGTGCCGCCGTACTCGTCCACGACGATCACCAGGTGGTTGCGGGCCGCCTGCATCTCGGAGAGCAGGTCGTCCACCGGCTTGGACTCCGGCACGAACGTCGCCGGGCGCATCAGCTCGGCCACCGGCATCTGCCGCGCGCCCCGGTCGCCCTGGGTACGCCGGATCAGGTCCTTCAGGTAGAGCACGCCGAGCACGTCGTCGACGTTCTCGCCGATCACCGGGATGCGGGAGAACCCCGAGCGCAGGAAGAGCGCCAGCGCCTGCGCCAGCGTCTTGCGCTCCTCTATCCACACCATCTCGGTGCGCGGAACCATGACCTCGCGGGCGATGGTGTCACCGAGCGCGAACACCGAATGGATCATCTGACGCTCGCCGTGCTCCACCACGCCGCGCTGCTCGGCCAGGTCGACCAGCTCCCGCAGCTCCACCTGGGTGGCGAACGGACCCTCCCGGAAGCCCTTGCCCGGGGTGACCGCGTTGCCGATCAGGATCAGCAGCGAGGCCAGCGGGTTCAACGCCCGGCCCAGCCAGCGCACCAGCGGCGCCACCGCCCGACCCACCGCGTACGCGTGCTGCCGGCCCAGCGTGCGCGGCGCCACCCCGACCACCACGAAGCTGACCACCGTCATCGCCCCGGCGGTCACCAGCGCCGCCCGCCAGCCGGCGCCGAACGTGTCCACCGCCACCAGCGCGACGAGCGTGGTGGCGGTCAGCTCGGCCAGCAGGCGCAACAGGAGCAGCAGGTTGAGATGGCGTACCACGTCACCGGCGACCGCCTGGAGGGCACGCGCGCCGCGCGCGCCCTCCCGGGCCGACTCGGCGGCGCGCGCCGGGGAGACCGCGGCCAACGCCGCCTCGGTCATCGCGATCAGGCCGGCGAGCACCACCAGCCCGGCCGCGAAGACCAGGAGCTGAAGATCGGGCAGGCCGGCCGGAGCGCCGACCGCCGCCAGGGTGACCATCACCGCGACCGGGTCGACCGCCAGCTGGCCAGCAGCCGGGCCTGGAGACCGAACATCTCCCGCTCCTCCTCGGGCTCGGCGTGGTCGTAGCCGAGCAGGTGCAGCACGCCGTGCACGGTGAGCAGGTGCAGCTCGTCGGCGGCCGAGTGCCCGGCGGCGGCGGCCTGCTTGGCCGCCACCTCCGGGCAGAGCACGATGTCGCCGAGCAGGGCCGGCTCGCCGCCGGCCGGGGCGCTCTCCCCCGGCCCGTGGTCGACGCTGCCCTCGTCCATGGGGAACGCGAGCACGTCGGTCGGACCGTCGCCACCCATCCAGCGGTGGTTCAGCTCCGACATGTATTCGATGTCGACCAGCAGCACGGACAGCTCGGCGAGGGGGTTGACCCCCATCTCGTCGAGGGCGTGCCGGGCCACGGCGAGCACGGCGTCGGTGTCGACCTCGACACCGGACTCGTTGGCGATCTCGATGGACAACTCTGTCTTCCTCTGGTGGTTAGCGGCGCCGGCCGGCCCGGCCGCCCTGGGCGGTCCGCCCCGGCACGGCGTGCACGCTCTGCGCCTGCTGGTTCTCCCGCTCGGCGTCCCAGCGGGCGTACGCGTCGACGATGTCGCCGACCAGCTTGTGGCGGACCACGTCCGAGCTGGAGAGCTGGGCGAAGTGCACGTCCTCGACGTTGTTCAGGATCTCCCGGACCACGCGCAGCCCGCTGGTCGTCCCGCCCGGAAGGTCCACCTGGGTGACGTCACCGGTGACCACGATCTTGGAACCGAAGCCGAGCCGGGTGAGGAACATCTTCATCTGCTCGGGCGTGGTGTTCTGCGCCTCGTCCAGGATGATGAAAGCGTCGTTCAGGGTGTTGTGGGTGACCAGGAAGTCGTCGGTGACGTAGAGCGAGTCCGCCGCCGCGACCTGGATGCACATCGTCTCCTGCACCCCGGCGGGGATGATCGAGTCGATGAACCGCATCGGCCGGCCACCACCACGCTCGTCGTACGTCCGGCGCTTGCGCGACAGCCGGAACGGCGCGACACCAGCCGGCAGCCTGATCTCCACGACGTAGGCGTCGGCACGGTACGGAACCGGCCGGCCCTTCGCCAGACCGGGCTTACGACCCTCGGCCTCACGGACCCGGGCCGTCGCCACCCCGCCGAGCGACTCGACCAGGTGCACGACGTCGTCCGCCAACCGGGCGGAGGTGGTCGTGTACTGCACCCGACAGGCACGCCCGGCCTGGACGACCGGACCGCCGTCGGTGTCCAGCAGCCCCTGCAGGACCGCCAGCCGGACGCCGACGCTGTTGTTCAGGTAGACCTCCGGGACGAACTTCGTCCCCGAGGTGGCCCCGGCCAGCCCCAGCTGGCGGATGGCAGCCGTGACCGGGTTGGCCACGATCACACCACCGCGGTGCCCGTTGACGTGGCGCAGGACGTAGTCGTAGTCACCCTTGCGGACGAGTTCGACGTCGACCAGCGCCTCCTCCAGCGCGACGGCCAGCTCCGGATCCGCCGTGGAGAAGGACGGCGTGGTGCGGCACGAGATCGAGCCGTCACCGAGCAGCAGCCCGAGCGCGTACGGGTCGAGCGGAACGGCCCGTGGCTCCATCTGCACCGGGGCGACGAGCGGCAGCTCGTAGCGGCGGGTATGGCCCCGCCACTCCTTGCCGATCATCTCCTGCGTCTCGATCGTCCGCCGGCGCCCGCGACGCTTGTCGTCAGGCGTGGCGACGGTCCACAGGTGCTCCCCGCAGCAGAGCGTGGACGCCCCGTCCTGCGTGGTGACCCGGTAGACCTGCTTCGGGCCCTGCGGATAGATCCCGATCACCGGGGTGGGTGTGCCGTCGGAGCCGATGACCAGGTCACCGACCTGGAGCGACCCGAATTTCCGGAAACCCTCCGGGGTCAGCACCCGCGCGTCGTACGGCTGCGCCCGCCCGCGCATGTATGCCAGCGGTGCGACCTCGATCGTGCCGGCGGCCATCAGCTTCGGGATGGACTCCGGGTCGAGCATGTCGTGCAGCGCGTCGTAGAGCGGGCGCAGGTAGGGGTCGATCTTCTCGTTCAGGGTGCCGGGCAGGAAGCCCAGCCGCTCACCCGCCTCGACTGCCGGTCGGGTCAGGATGATCCGGTTGACCTGCTTGGCCTGGAGCGCCTGGACGGCCTTCGCCATGGCCAGGTAGGTCTTGCCGGTGCCGGCCGGGCCGATGCCGAAGACGATGGTGTGCGCGTCGATCGCGTCGACGTACTTCTTCTGCCCGAGCGTCTTGGGACGGATGGTGCGCCCGCGCCGGGAGAGGATGTTGAGCGTCAGGACCTCGGCGGGCCGCTCGGCGCTGCCCTGCTCGAGCATGCCGACGGTACGCCGGACGGCGTCTGTGGTCAGGGTCTCGCCTTTCTCGATCAGTTCGAGCAGCTCACTGAAGAGGCGCTCGGCGAGGGCGTTGTCGGCGGGCGCGCCGGTGATGGTGATCTCGTTGCCGCGCACGTGGACGTCGCTGTTGACCGAGCGTTCGACGAGTCGCAGGATCTCGTCGCCCGCGCCGAGCAGGTTGACCATGATCTTCTGGTCGGGGACCGTGATCCTGGTCTGCACGCGGGGCGGGCCGGGAGGTGGGGTGCCGGTCATAGGTCGGGCCGTCGGGCCCTGCGCCACCTGCTCTCCGATCTCGGCGCCGGGCCCTGCTGGCGCGGCGTACGGTTGCTCCCATCGTATCGGGTCGACACCGTGGGCACCGCGTCCATTTCCGGTGCTCCCGCGCTCAGCCGCCGGCCCGGAAGTCGTAGCCGTCGAAGGTCTCCTGGGCGCGGGTGAAGCGGTAGGTCGCCCAGTGCATCCGGACCACCACGCCGCGCTCGTCCCGGGTCAGCCGGAGCAGCTCGCCCACCTCCCGGCCGGAGACCGTGCGGAACACGTCCGGCCGGTCCGGCAGCGGCGCGAACACCGCCGGCGGCTTGCCGGCCGGGTCGCCCGCGCCCCGGGCCCGCAGCGCGCCGTCGTGCCAGGAGAAGACGTACTCGAAGCCCTCGCCCCACCAGCGGCCCAGCATCCCGCGCAGGTGCGCGGGCGCGGGCGGCCCGGGGCGCCACGGCTCGATCTCCGCCGGGTCGTGCTCGACGGCGGCGGCGAGCAGTTCGTGCACCAGGTCGAACACCTCCACCCCGGCGCCGGAGGAGCCGAGCACCGCCGCGCCCATCGCGCCGGGGGTGCCGTCCCCGCCGCGCCGGCCGTAGACGGCGGCCAGGAAGCCCGGCATCGCGCCGTCGTGCCCGACGTGGGTCACCCGGGCCGGCTGCGGCACCAGGATCAGCCCCAGCCCGAAGCCGGCCGCCCAGAGCGACTCGTCAGTGGTGGTGAGCGGCCAGCGCATCTCCTCGACCGTGGCCGGGGCGAGGACCGCGCCGGTCGGGTCCAGCGCCTGCGGGTCGGCCAGGAACGCCGCCCAGCGCGCCATGTCCGGCGCCGTGCTCCACAGCTGGGCGGCGGGCGCCACCGCGCCGAAGTCGGTGGGCGGCTCCGGGTGCGCCTCGTCGGAGTACGCGTCGACCAGGAAGCCGGTGGCCGCCCGCTCCCCGGGCCGGGCGCCGGTGGCGGTCAGCCCGAGCGGCGTGAGCACCCGGTCGGCGAGCACCTCGGCCCAGGAGCCGCCGCGCAGCCGGGCGACCATCTCGCCGAGCAGCGCCATGCCGAGGTTGGAGTAGTGGAACCGGCGGCCGGTGGGCAACACCCGCTCCACCCGGGCCAGGTCCGCCAGCAGCTCGTCGACGGCCGGCGCGCGCAGGCTGTCCCACACGTCGCCGTGCGGCTCGCGTTGCAGGCCGGCGGTGTGCGACAGCAGCCGGCGCACGGTCAGCTCGCCGTGCGTGGTCAGGTCGAGGTGCCGCCCGATCGGGTCGTCCAGGTCGAGCAGCCCGTCGTCGCGGCACTGCATGACGAGCGTCGCGGTGAAGGTCTTGGTGACCGAGCCGATCCGGAAGACCGTCTCGGGGTCGAGCGGGGTGTCGTTGCCGGTGCCGCCCACCGCGCAGGTCCAGAGCGGCCGGTCGGCCCGGTGCAGGGCCGCCGAGACCGCCGGGATCCGGCCCGTCGCCTGCGCCTGCCGCACCATCCGGTCGAGCCGGTCGGGGATCCCGGTCATGGTCACCGGCAGAGCATCGGGCCGAGCGGCGCGCCACCGAGCAGGTGGGCGTGCACGTGGAAGACCTCCTGGCCGCCGTACGGGCCGGTGTTGAACATGAGCCGGAACCCGTCCACCGTCAGGCCCTCCTCCTCGGCCACCACGGCCGCGGTGTGGAGCACCTCGCCGGCCAGCTCGGGATCGCCCTGGGCGAGCGTGGCCACGTCCGCGTAGTGCTCCTTGGGGATCACCAGCACGTGGGTGGGCGCCTTCGGGTCGATGTCCCGGAAGGCGAGGGTGGTGGCGGTCTCGCGGACCACGGTGGCCGGGATCTCCCCGGCGACGATCCGGCAGAACAGGCAGTCCATCGCAGCAGTGTAAGGAGGGGCCCCCGCTTAACGCTTTCGGTATAGGAAGGGGCCCCGCTTAACACCCCGGGACGCTGGGGCAGGATGGCCGGCATGGCGGGACGGGCGGTGCTGGTGACGGGGGCCTCGCGGGGCATCGGGCGGGCGGTCGCGCGGGCGTTCGCGGCCGGTGGGGACCGGGTGGCGATCCACCACCGGGACTCCGCCGAGCTGGCCGGGGCGCTGCGCGGCGAGCTGCCCGGCGACGGGCACGTGGTGGTCCGCGCCGACCTGGCCGACCCGGACGCGGTCCGGGCCATGGTCGACGAGGCGGCCCGGCTGCTCGGCGGCCTCGACGTGCTGGTCAACAACGCCGGCGTCTTCGGCCCGGCGGACCCGCCGCACCCCGTCTTCGGCACCAGCTACGAGCAGTGGCGGGCGCGGTGGCGGGAGGTGCTCGACACCAACCTGGTCGGCGCCGCGAACGCCGCCTGGTGCGCCGCCCAGCACATGCGGGAGCGGGGCGGCCGGATCGTGAACGTCTCCTCCCGGGGCGCGTTCCGCGGCGAGCCGGCGAACCCGGCGTACGGCGCGAGCAAGGCGGGGATGAACGCGATGGCGCAGTCGCTGGCGGTGGCGCTGGCCCCGTACGGCATCGGGGTGGCCTGCGTGGCTCCCGGCTTCGTCGAGACGGACATGACCAACGAGCACCTCAAGAGCGAGCGCGGCGACGCGGTCCGGGCCCAGTCCCCGTTCCACCGGGTGGCCCGCCCCGAGGAGATCGCCGCCGCCGTGCACTGGCTGGCCTCCCCCGAGGCGGAGTGGGCCGCCGGCACCATCATCGACCTCAACGGCGCCTCCTACCTCCGCACCTGACCCCGACCCCACCCCCTCCCGCGATCTTGCACTTACGGCCCCCGGCACGGGCGTTTCATCCCTTTCGCCGGGGCGCAAACTGCAAGATCGACGGGGCGGGACGGGGGCTACCAGCGGGAGAGGCGGGTGGCGAGGACGGAGAGGGCGGCCACGCCGGCCGTGGAGGTGCGCAGCACCGACGGGCCCAGGCGGACCGGGTGGGCGCCGGCCTCGCGGAAGGCGGCCACCTCCGGGTCGGCGATGCCGCCCTCGGGGCCGACCACCAGCACGATCTCGCCGCCGGACGGCAGCTCGGCGGTGGTCAGCCGCTCCTCGGCCTCCTCGTGCAGCACGAAGGCGGCCGCCGCGCCGGCGATCCGGCGGGCCACCGTGCCGGTCGACTCGTCGGGGGCTCCCGCCACCACCGGCAGCCACGGGCGGCGGGCCTGCTTGGCGGCCTCCCGGGCGGTGGCCGCCCACTTCTCCCGGGCCCGTACGCCCCGGTCGCCGCGCCACTGGACCACCGAGCGGGACGCCGCCCAGGGCACGATCTCGTCCACCCCGACCTCGGTCATCGCCTGCACGGCCAGTTCGCCCCGGTCGCCCTTGGCGATGCCCTGCACCACCACCAGCCGGGGGACGCACGCGTCGGCGTACCCCCGGGAGGTGACCCGCAGGTCGAGCGTGCCCCGGCCGACGGCGGTGACCACCGCGGCGGCGGTGCCGCCCCGGCCGTCGGCGAGCAGCAGCTCCTCGCCGACGCGCAGCCGCTGCACGGTGGCCGCGTGGTGCCCCTCCGGGCCGTCCAGCGTGAGCGTGTCGCCGGTGGGCAGCGCCTCGACCAGGAACAGCGGGGCGGACACCTCAGGCGTGCCCGTTGAAGGCGTCGCGCATCCGGGAGAAGAAGCCGCCCTGCTTGGTCAGCTCGGCGACCTCCTCGCCCCGGGTCTTGGCGAAGTCCCGCAGCATCCGCTCCTGGTCGGCGTCGAGCTTGGTGGGTGTCCGCACGTCCAGGTGGACGTAGAGGTCGCCGCGACCGGTGCCGCGCAGGTGCGGCACGCCGCGGGCGCGCAGGCGCAGCGTGCTGCCGGGCTGGGTGCCCGCCTTGACGTCGACGGTCTCCTCGCTGTCGAGCGTCTTGATGGTCAGCCGGGTGCCGAGCGCCGCGGCGGTCATCGGCACGGTGACCCGGCAGTGCAGGTCGTCGCCCTTGCGGGAGTAGACGTCGTGGGGCCGCTCGTGGATCTCGACGTAGAGGTCGCCGGCGGTGCCACCGCCGGGACCGACCTCACCCTGCTGGGCCAGGCGGATGCGCATGCCGTCCTCGACACCGGCCGGGATCTTGACGGTCAGCGAGCGACGGGTCCGTACCCGGCCCTCACCGGCGCAGGTCGGGCACGGGTGCGGGACGGTCGTGCCGTAGCCCTGGCAGACGGTGCAGGGGCGGGCGGAGACCACCTGGCCGAGGAACGTCCGCTGCACCGACTGCACCTCGCCCCGGCCCCCGCACGCCTCGCAGGTGGCCAGGTGGGTGCCGGCGGCGGTGCCGGCGCCCGAGCAGGTGGTGCAGAGCACGGCGGTGTCGACGGTGATCGGCGCCTCGACGCCGAACGCGGTCTCGTTGAGGTCGAGCTCCAGCCGCAGGATCGCGTCCGCGCCCGGACGGGTACGCGGCCGGGGACCCCGGCTGCCGCCCGCCGCGCCGCCGAAGAACGCGTCCATGATGTCCTGGAAGCCGACGAACGGGCCGGCGCCACCGGGACCGCCCGGACCGCCGGCGCCCCCGCCGCCCGGGGCGAGCGGGTCGCCACCCAGGTCGACGATCTGCCGTTTCCGGTCGTCCGAGAGGACCTCGTACGCGGCGTTGATGTCCTTGAACTTCTCCTGTGCCTCCGGGTCCGGATTCACGTCCGGGTGGTACTGCCGCGCCAGCTTGCGGTAGGCACGCTTGATCTCGTCGTCGGAGGCGTCCCGGCTCACGCCGAGAATGCCGTAGTAGTCCCTGGCCACTGCGTTCGGTGTCCTCATGTTCGTCTCGCGTCGCGCCGGTCGTCGGCCGAGGCCGGCCGTCGGCCCTGACTGGTCAGTTCTGGGCCAGCAGTTCGCCCACGTAGCGTGCCACGGCCCTCACCGTGGCGATGGTGCCGGGGTAGTCCATCCGGGTCGGCCCGAGCACGCCGAGCCCGCCCACGATGGTGGCACCCGGGCCGTAGCCGGTGCTGACCACCGAGGCGGCCCGCAGGTTGTCGATCTCGTTCTCGTCGCCGATGAGCACCCGGGTGGTGCTCGGCTCCGTCTCGCCGATCAGCTTGAGCAGCACGACCTCCTCCTCGAGCGCCTCCAGGATGGGGCGCAGCGAGCCCTGGAAGTCGAGCAGGCCACCCCGGGTGAGGTTGGCCGTGCCGGCCAGCGCGATGCGCTCCTCGTGCCGCTCCACCAGCGTCTCCAGCAGCACGGTGGAGAGCGTGGTCATGGCCGGGCGCAGCTGGGGCGCGGCCTCCTCGACCAGCGCCTGCACCAGTGGCGGCGTCTCGGCCAGCTGGCAGCCGACGAGCTTCTCGTTGACCAGCCGACGCAGCACCGTGACGTCGTCGGCGGGCACCGGAGCGGGCAGCTCGACCAGCCGTTGCTCGACCCGCCCGGTGTCGGCGATCATGACGACCATCAGCCGGGTGGTGGAGATCGGCACCAGCTCCAGGTGGCGCACCTTGGACCGGGCCAGGCTCGGGTACTGCACCACGGCGACCTGCCGGGTCAGCTGCGCGAGCAGCCGGACCGTGCGGTGCACCACGTCGTCGAGGTCGACGGCGCCGACCAGGAAGCGCTCGATCGCCCGGCGCTCGGCCGGGCTGAGCGGCTTGACCCGGGAGAGCCGGTCGACGAAGAGGCGGTAGCCGCGGTCGGTGGGCACCCGGCCGGCGCTGGTGTGGGGCTGCCGGATGTAGCCCTCCTCCTCCAGCACCGCCATGTCGTTGCGCACGGTGGCCGGCGAGACGCCGAGCTGGTGCCGCTCGACCAGGGCCTTGCTGCCCACCGGCTCCTGCGTGGCGACGTAGTCCTCGACGATCGCGCGCAGCACGGCGAGCTTCCGGTCGTCGAGACCCATGTCCCCCCCACCTCCTGACGCGGCTGGCACTCGACTGTAGCGAGTGCCAGTCTACGTCGGCACCCCCGCCGACGCGATGATCAGCGACGGACCTCCGGTGCGGCCCCCGGCGTTCCGTCGCCGCGCCGGGGCCGAACAGCCCTGGTGCCCCTTGCCGGCGGGACCTACCGTGACGTGCATGACTGAACCTCCTCGCCCTCCCGGAGCGGGGGACCCCGGCCCCCAGCCCGACCCGACCGCGCCCTACGGCTCCTCGCCCGCCGACGAGCCGCCCACCGCACCACTGTCCGGGGGACCGGCGGCGGGCGGCTATCCCCCGCCCGGCGGCTATCCGCCCCCGGGTGGCCAACCCCCGCCGGGCGGCTACCCGCCCCCGGGTGGCTATCCCCCGCCGGGCGGCGGCACCCCGGGCTACGGCGCCGGCTATCCCGGTGGCGGCGGGTACGGCCCGCCGGCCGGCTACGCCAACAACGACGACAAGACCTGGGCGCTCGTCGCGCACTTCGGCGGCGCCGCCGGGATGCTGATCGGCGGCGGCGTGCTGGGCTGGATCGCGCCGCTGGTGGCGCTGCTGGCCCGGGGCAACCAGTCCCCCACCGTCCGGGCGCACGCGATCGCCGCGCTCAACTTCCAGCTCATCTGGTCGGTCATCGCGCTGATCGGCTGGATCCTGACCTGCATCCTGATCGGCCTGGTGATCGGCTTCGGCGCCATGATCGTCGGCATCGTCTTCGGCATCCTGGCCGGGGTGAAGGCCAACGAGGGTCAGCTCTACCGCTACCCGATGTCGGCCAGCCTGATCAAGTGACCCGCTCCGGCCGGTCCCGCGCGACGGGGCCGGCCGGCACCGGTCAGGGCAGCAGGTCGCGGACCACCGCGTCGGCCAGCAGCCGGCCGCGCAGGGTGAGCACGGCCCGGCCCTCGGCATACGCGTCAGCGTCCAGCAGCCCACCGGCCCGGGCCCGCTCGGCGCCGGCCCGGCCGGCCGCGTCGAGCACGTCCAGCGGCAGCCCGGAGGCGAGCCGCACCCGCAGCATCACGTCCTCCATGTGCTGCTCGTTGAGCGTCAGCCGTTCCCGGGCCAGCGCCGGTGACGCGCCCTCGGCCAGCCGCGCCGCGTACGCGGTCGGATGCTTGACGTTCCACCACCGCACCCCGCCGACGTGGCTGTGCGCCCCCGGGCCGAGGCCCCACCAGTCGGCGCCGGTCCAGTAGAGCAGGTTGTGCCGGCACCGGGCCGCCTCCGAGCGGGCCCAGTTGGACACCTCGTACCAGGAGAAGCCGGCCGCGCCGAGCGCCTCCTCCGCGGCCAGGTAGCGGTCCGCCGCCACGTCGTCGGAGGGGTACGGCAGCTCGCCCCGGCGCATCCGCGCGGCCAGCCGGGTGCCGTCCTCCACGATCAGGGCGTACGCGCTGACGTGGTCCACGCCCGCCTCGACCACCTGGGCCAGCGAGGCGGCGAAGTCGTCGGCGCTCTCGCCCGGCGTGCCGTAGATCAGGTCCAGGTTGACGTGGTCGAACCCGGCGTCGCGCGCCTCCCGCGCGGCGGCGGTGGCCCGCCCGGCGCTGTGCCGCCGGTCCAGCACCGCCAGCACCCCCGGCGCGGCCGACTGCATGCCCAGCGAGATCCGGGTGTAGCCGGCGGCGCGCAGCGTCTTGAGCGACTCCGGCGTGACCGACTCGGGGTTGGCCTCGGTGGTCACCTCGGCGTCGGCGGCCAGCCCCCAGGTGCGGTCGATGCCGTCCAGGATCCGGGCCAGGTCGTCGGCGGGCAGCAGGGTGGGCGTGCCGCCGCCGACGAAGACGGTGTCCACCCGCGGCGGCGGCGCGTCACCGAGCACCCGGGCGGCCAGCGCCAGCTCGGCCAGCACCCTGTCGGCGTACGTCTCCCGGCTCGCCCCGCCGCCCAGCTCCGACGCGGTGTACGTGTTGAAGTCGCAGTAGCCGCACCGGCTGGCGCAGAACGGGACGTGCACGTACACGCCGAAGCCGCGCGCGCCGACGGCGCGGCGGGCGGAGGCGGGCAGCGACCCGTCGCGCGGGACGGGTTCGCCATCTGGAAGGACGCCGGGCATGGCCACTAGTGTGCCCGGCATGACCTCTCCGGACGCTCTCGTGCGGGTCGCCACGGCCCGCGGGGTGACCACCCTCACCCTGGACAGCCCGCACAACCGCAACGCGCTCTCCACGCCGTTGATGACCCAACTGCTGGCCGGGCTGGCCGCCGCGGTCGCCGACGACACGGTCCGGGCGATCGTGCTGGACCACACCGGTCCGGTCTTCTGCTCCGGCGCCGACCTGAAGGAGACCGCCGCCGCGTACGCGAGCGGGACCGTGCCCGCCGGAATGCTCGGCGACGTGCTGGTCGCCGTGCGGGAGTGCCCGAAGCCGGTGCTGGCGAAGGTGGCCGGGCCGGCCCGGGCCGGCGGGCTGGGCCTGATCGCGGCCGCCGACCTGGCGGTCTGCGCCGAGGAGGCGACGTTCGCGTTCACCGAGGTGCGGATCGGGGTGATCCCGGCGGTGATCTCGGCGACCGTGCTGCCCCGGCTGAGCCCTCGGGCCGCCGCCGAGCTGTACCTGACCGGGGACACGTTCGACGGCCGGCGGGCCGCCGAGGTCGGCCTGGTCACCGCCGCGGTGCCGGCGGACGGGCTGGACGCCGCCGTGGAGCGCTACTGCGCGTCGCTGGTCAAGGGGGCACCGACGGCGCTCGCCGGGGCCAAGGAGCTGCTGCGCCGGCCGGCCGCCACCGACCTGCGGGCGGAGATCGCCGAGTTGGCCGCGCTCTCCACCGGGTACTTCCTCTCCGACGAGGGGCGCGAGGGGGTCATGGCCTTCCGCGAGAAGCGGCAGGCGTCCTGGGTGCCCGCCGAGGACTGAGGTACGAGGGCGGGTCGGCGCGCTGCGTGGCGGGGCGGTGACCCGGGGGTGACAGGGCCGGTCGGCCGACCCGGGACGCCGTGGGGCCGACGTACGCTTGTCGGACTGTCGGGACAGGGGGTGCGGGTGCGGACGCGAGCGGCGATCGTGGCATCTGGTGTGGCGGTGTGCGTGCTGGCCCTGCTCGCGGTCTGGTTCGTGACCAAGCAGTTCGGTCACCACCTGCGCCTGCCCAACGCCAGCCGGACCTGCACCGTGCAGGCCGACGGCGAGGTGGTGCTCGGCGCCGACCAGATGGCGAACGCGGCCACCATCGCGGCCATCGGCGCGCAGCGCCGGATGCCCGAGCGGGCGGTGGTGGTGGCGCTGGCCACGGCCTACCAGGAGTCGCACCTGCGCAACATCGCGCACGGCGACCGGGACTCCCTGGGCCTGTTCCAGCAGCGCCCGAGCCAGGGTTGGGGCACGCCGGAGGAGATCCAGGACCCGAGGTACGCGGCGAACAAGTTCTACGCCGCGTTGAAGAAGGTCAAGGGCTGGGAGCGGATGCGGGTCACCGAGGCCGCCCAGCGGGTGCAGCGGTCGGCCTACCCCGAGGCGTACCAGAAGTGGGCGGACGAGTCGCAGGTGCTCACCCGCGCGCTGCTGGGCGACGCGACGGGCGCGGTGGCGTGCACCGTCGGTTCGACCCCGACCATGCGCGGCCCGGCCGCCGCCAGCGCGCTGCTGGAGGGGCTCACGCTCGACTGGGGGCTGCCCCGGCTCACCGCGGGGACCGACCTGACCGGGCTGACGGTGCCGGCCGGCGACGACCGCGCCGGCTGGCGCTACGCCCACTGGCTTGTCTCGCACGCGGACGACCACGGCGTGAAGCGGGTCCGGTTCGCGAACCTGGAGTGGACGGCCGAGCAGGGCACCTGGGACCGGGTCAAGGGTGACCCGGCCACGCAGGTGCTGGCCGAGGTCTTCGCCGCCACCTAGCCCCGGCCGACGCCGGTCAGCGGGCGAGCCGGCGGCGGGCCTTGTCCCGCAGCGGATCGGGCAGCTCCGGCGCGTCGAGCAGGCGGGGCAGCAGCTCCGGCTCCAGCGTGATCGCCCGGAACACCTCGCCGACGGTCACCCCGTGTGCCGGCCGGTCGACCACCTCGACCGGATCGCCGGCGCCGATCTCGCCCTCGCGCAGCACCCGCAGGTAGGCGCCGGGCGCCCCCCGCACGGTGAACCGCTTGATCAGGTCCGGTACGCCCCAGAAGCCGGCGAACGTCCGGCACGGCGTGCGTGGCTTGGTCACCTGGAGCAGCGCGGAGCCGACGGCCCAGAGTTCGCCGACGACCGCGCCGGTCACGTCCACCGCCCGGGTGCTGAGGTTCTCCCCGAAGACGCCCGGGCGGGGCTGCCGCCGCAGCTCCGCGGCCCACCAGGCGGCGTCCTCCTCGGCGTACGCGTAGAGCGCCTGGTCGGGGCCGCCGTGCTCGGCCGGCTCGCCGATGAAGTCACCGGTCAGACCGGTGGCGGTGACCCGCACCCGGCCCTCGGCCGGGCGCTTGTCGATGCCGCTGCGACCGCTCGCGTCGCCCGCCCACTCCGCCTCGGTGACCGTGCCGAGGTTCACCGCCACCAGCCTGCCCGTCATGGTGATCAGCTTAGGCTCAGCCCTTGACCGCCCCGGCGACCAGACCGGAGACCATCCGGCGCTGGACCAGCAGGAAGAAGATGATCACCGGCAGGGTGAACAGCGTGGACGCGGCCATGACCGAGCCCCAGGCGGTGTCGTCCCGGCCGAAGAAGAACGTCATCGCCACCGGCAGGGTGTACTTCTGCTGGTCGTTGATGAAGGTGAGCGCGAAGATCAGCTCGTTCCAGGCGGTGATGAAGGAGAAGATGCTGGTGGCCACCAGGCCGGGCGCGACCAGCGGGAACAGCACCTTGCGGAAGGTCTGGGCCCGGCTGGCGCCGTCGATCGCGGCAGCCTCCTCCAGTTCCTTCGGCACCGCGGCGACGAAGCCGCGCAGCATCCAGACCGCGAACGGCAGCGAGAAGCCGAGGTAGGTGAGGATCAGGCTGGGCAGCGTGTTGTAGAGGCCGAGCCGCTGGATCATCAGGAACAGCGGGATGACCAGCGCCTCCAGCGGGATCATCTGCACCACCAGGAGCAGGATGAGGAACGAGGTGCGCAGCTTGAACCGGAACCGGGCCACCGCGGTCGCGGCGAGCAGCGCGACCAGCCCGCTCAGCAGCACGGTGGCCACCGCGACCAGCACGCTGTTGAGGAAGAAGTCGACGAACGTCACGCCGGGGATCAGGTTGCCGGTGAGGATCTCCCGGTAGTGCTCCAGCGTCGGCTCGGCCGGCACCGGACGGGGCGTGGACGAGAAGATCTCCCGGTTGGGCTTCAGCGAGGTCGCCACCATCCAGTAGACCGGGAAGGCGGCGAAGAGCGCGACCAGCAGGCCGGCTCCGTTGAGGGCGATCTTCTTCACGACTCGTCCTCCTGCTTGAGCACCATGCGGACGTACAGGGCGGTCACCACGAGCAGGATCACGGTGAGGATGACGGCGATGGCCGAGCCGAGGCCGTACTTGGGCGGCGGCGAGAACGCCTCCGCGTACGAGTAGATCGACAGCATGAACGTCGAGCGGTCCTGCGTGCCGCCGGCCAGCACGAACTGCTGGGTGAAGACCTTGAAGTCCCAGATCGTGGAGAGCACTACGAGGATGCCGAAGACCGGCCGCAGCATCGGGAACGTGACCGACCAGAAGACCCGCCACGGTCCGGCGCCGTCGACGCGGGCCGCCTCCTGCAGTTCGGTCGGCACGCTCTTGAGCCCGGCCAGCACGCTCACCGCGATGAACGGGAACGAGTGCCAGACCACCACCAGCGTCAGGATGCCGAAGAACAGCAGCGGGTCGTTGAACCAGCCGTACCCGGTCCAGTCGCTGCGCCCGAACAGCGTGGTGGAGAGCCCGTCCGGGAGCTTGTTGAACAGCCAGGTGACCAGGCCGCTCGTGTCGTCGAAGATCCACTTCCAGACGATCGTGCCGGTGAGCGCCGGGGTGGCCCAGGCGAGCATCACGCAGCTCGCCACGAACGTGGCCATCTTCTTGCCCAGCCGGTTGAGCAGCAGCCCGACCAGGGTGCCCAGCACCATGGTCAGGGCCACGTTGGCGACCGCGAACAGCACGGTGTTGCGCAACACCGTACGGAAGAACGGGTCGCCGAGGATCTGCGCGTAGTTGGCCAGGCCGACCCACGGCCACTCGCGGTCCCCCCGCAGCTGCCGGACGCTGTCCAACTTGTAGAAGGACATCATCACGACCTGGCCGAGCGGCCAGAGCAGGAGCACGGCGATGATCGCCAGGCAGGGCAGGAGCAGCAGGTACGGGAGGCGGTCCACCTTTCGGCGGGACCGCCGCGCGGGGGTCTCCCGCGCGGCGGCCTCGTCGGTGGCCTCGGTCAGCGTGGTCACTTGGCGTTGAGGATGCTTTCCATCTCGGTGGCCGCGTCGGCGGTTGCCTTCTCGACCGTCTTCTGGCCCTTGATGACCGAGCTGTTCATCGCCTGGGTCACCGTCTTGGTCCGGCTGACCTCGACCCACTTGGGGGTGAGCGGGGTCAGCTTGGTGTTCTGGATGGCGGTGGCGAACGCGGCCATCACCTTGTCGTTCGCGTAGTCGCCGCTGCTGACCAGGTCCTGGTAGACCGGGAAGAAGCCGAGGCTGCTGGCGAACTCCTTGTCCTTCTGCTTGCTCAGCAGCACGGTCATGTAGTCCCAGGCCAGCGCCTGCCGCTCGCTGTCCTTCCAGACCGCGATGTCCGAGCCGCCGGCGAACGCCGGGGCGGCCTTGCCGTCCGGGCCGGGGATCGGGAACGTGCCCCAGACCTTCTCGATGTCGGGGTTGTCCTTCTTCATCGCGCCGCCCTGCCAGCTACCGGCGAACGCCATGGCGGCCTTGCCGGTGGCGAACTGGGTGCGGGCGTCCACCTCGTTCCAGCCGGCGGCGGCCGGCGGGGCGACCTTGTGCACGGTCACCAGGTCGGTCCAGAACTTGACCGCCTTCTGCGCCTCGGGGGTGTTGTAGCCCGACTTCCAGGTGTCGCCCTCCTTGGTGGCGATCTCCCCGCCGGCGCCCCACAGGAAGGAGTAGAACGGCAGCTCGGAGTTGCCCGGCAGGGCGATGCCGTAGGTGCCGGGCTTCTTGGCCTGGACGGCCTTCGCGGCGGCGACCATCTCGTCCCAGTTCGTCGGCGGCTTCACGCCGGCCTCGGCGAACCAGTCGGTGCGGTAGTAGACGGCGCGCACGCCGGCGTACCACGGCACGCCGTACTGCTTGCCGTCGAGCTGGGCGTTCTTCACCAGATCGGGCAGGATGTCCTTGCCCTCGGACCAGCCGTTGAACTTGTCCGTGACGTCGGCCAGGGCCTCCTGCGCCGCCCAACCCTGGGTCTCGGTGTTGCCGAGCTCGGTGACGTCGGGGCCCTCCCCACCGGCGAGCGCGGCCTGGAACTTCTTCGGCGCCTCGAGCCAGGGGATGTACTGCACCACCACGTCGGTCTCGGGGTGCTTCTTCTTGAACTCCGCCTCGACCGTGTCGAGGAACGTAGTCTGGGCGTCGCCGCCCTCACCCATCATCCAGACCGTCAGCTTGCTGTTGTCGGCGGCCTTGTCGTCGTCGCCGGAGCCACCGCAGCCGGTCAGCACCAGCGCGGCCGACGCCACGATGGCGGTGACCGGAGCCAGCCGCTTCCACCTGTTCACGCCATATCTCCCTCAGGGCCGTTTGGCACTAACCTTCTCCGCCGCACCTTAGTAGGAAAATTTCCTTTACAACAGGGGGTGTTCGCGGCGGGCGGCCGTGGCGACCGTATCGCAGCCGGCGGCCCGGCCGGCAGGGGTGCCGTCCGGGCAGGTCAGAGGGGCGTACGCGGACGGGCGCCCGGCCGGTGGCCGGGCGCCCGTCGAGCGCAGTGGTGCGGGGGTCAGTAACGCGAGACGCTGCGCCGACGACCGACGCCGGCCACCAGGGCGACGGCGATGGCGGCGAAGAGCACCTGCAGCATCAGCTCGCGCCAGTCGATGCCGGCGGTCTCGGCGAAGCCGGAGGCGCGGGCGACGATCGTGCCCAGCAGCGCGGCGCCGACGCCGATCAGCATGTGCAGCCACATCGGCATGTTCTGCCGGCCCGGCACGACCAGCCGGCCCAGCGCGCCGACGATCAGACCAACGACCAGCGCGGTGATGATGCCCCAAACGGTGAGCTCCATGGTCGCCCTCCTCCTTCGGATCGTGTCACACGAGTTCGTGTGGTTTCTGTCGTGACCGCTAAGTTCCCGACCCTCCAAAATCCCAAACCGACTCCGGTGACGAATTGTTCGAACCCGCTCTGAGCTGCTGTTTCTCGCGCAAATCCGCACTCGGGACGCTATCGCCCGCGACGCTGCCACACCGACGGGACTCAATGCGGAAACGCCGACGGGCGCCCGGCCGGTGGCCGGGCGCCCGTCGAGGCTCCTGCTGCGTGATCAGTGGTGGGTGACGCTGCGCCGACGGCCGACGCCGGCCACCAGAGCCACCGCGATGGCGGCGAAGAGGACCTGCAGCAGCAGCTCGCGCCAGTCGATGCCGGCGGTCTCGGCGAAGCCGGAGGCGCGGGCGACGATCGTGCCCAGCAGCGCGGCGCCGACGCCGATCAGCATGTGCAGCCACATCGGCATGTTCTGACGGCCCGGCACGACCAGCCGGCCCAGCGCGCCGACGATCAGGCCGACGATCAGCGCGGTGATGATGCCCCAGACGGTGAGCTCCACGATCGGTCCTCCAAATAAGCGGTTTCGCACGTTCTGTGCGGTTGCTGTCGTGACCGCTAAGTGCCCGACCGGCCGAAAATCGAAACCGCCCCCGACCCCGCCGATCCGGCCACCGACCACCCCGCCGGACCGAATCCGCAGGTGGGAGCGCTGCCAGAAGCTGAAAAATTCCTGAGTACGCGGACCGGCCGGCGCCCCTGGAGGGGGCGCCGGCCGGTCGTGACGGCCCTGGTCGCTACTTCTTGCCGGCGGGCTTGACGTCGCCGGAGTCGGACGAGAGCGCGGCGATGAAGGCCTCCTGGGGGACCTCCACCCGGCCCACCATCTTCATCCGCTTCTTGCCCTCCTTCTGCTTCTCCAGCAGCTTGCGCTTACGGCTGATGTCACCGCCGTAGCACTTGGCGAGCACGTCCTTGCGGATCGCGCGGATCGTCTCCCGGGCGATCACCCGGCTGCCGATGGCCGCCTGGATCGGCACCTCGAACTGCTGGCGCGGGATCAGCGCGCGCAGCTTCGCCGCGATCGTCGTGCCGTAGTTGTACGCCTTGTCCTTGTGCACGATGGCGCTGAACGCGTCCACCGGCTCGCCGTGCAGCAGGATGTCGACCTTGACCAGGTCGGAGGCCTGCTCGCCGGAGGTCTCGTAGTCGAGCGAGGCGTAGCCCTTGGTGCGGCTCTTGAGCTGGTCGAAGAAGTCGTAGATGATCTCGGCCAGCGGCAGGGTGTAACGCAGCTCCACCCGGTCGGCGGAGAGGTAGTCCATGCCGAGCAGGTTGCCCCGCCGGCCCTGACACAGCTCCATCACGGCGCCCACGTAGTCGTTGGGCGTCAGCACGGTGGCCCGCACGGTCGGCTCGTACACCTCGGCGATCTTGCCGGTCGGGTACTCGCTCGGGTTGGTCACCACGATCTCCTGGCCGTCCTCGGTCAGGGCCCGGTAGACCACGTTCGGCGCGGTGGAGATCAGGTCGAGGTTGAACTCCCGCTCCAGCCGCTCCCGGATGATCTCCAGGTGCAGCAGGCCGAGGAAGCCGCAGCGGAAACCGAAGCCCAGCGCGCCGGAGGTCTCCGGCTCGTAGACCAGCGCGGCGTCGTTGAGCTTGAGCTTGTCCAGCGCCTCGCGCAGGTTCGGGTAGTCCGAGCCGTCGATCGGGTAGAGACCCGAGTAGACCATCGGCTTCGGGTCCTTGTAGCCGCCGAGCGCCTCCTTGGCCGGGTTGCCGTTGATGGTGACCGTGTCACCGACCCGGGACTGGCGGACGTCCTTCACGCCGGTGATCAGGTAGCCCACCTCGCCGACACCGAGCGCGTCGGCCTTCACCATCTCCGGCGAGATGACGCCGATCTCCAGCAGCTCGTGCACGGCGCCGGTGGACATCATCTTGATCCGGTCCCGGGCCGAGATCCGGCCGTCGACCACCCGGACGTAGGTGACGACGCCGCGGTAGACGTCGTACACCGAGTCGAAGATCATCGCGCGGGCCGGGGCCTCGGCCTCGCCGACCGGCGGCACGAACTGCCGGACGATCTCGTCGAGCAGGTAGGGCACGCCCTCGCCGGTCTTGCCGGAGACCCGGATGCAGTCCGCCGGGTCACCGCCGATCAGGTGGGCCAGTTCCTCGGCGTACTTCTCCGGCTGGGCGGCCGGAAGGTCGATCTTGTTGAGCACCGGGATGATGCGCAGGTCGTTCTCGAGCGCCAGGTAGAGGTTGGCGAGCGTCTGCGCCTCGATGCCCTGCGCGGCGTCGACGAGCAGGATCGCGCCCTCGCAGGCGGCCAGCGAGCGGGACACCTCGTAGGTGAAGTCGACGTGGCCGGGGGTGTCGATCATGTTCAGCACGGCGGTCTCGCCGGCCCGGTCACCCTCCCGGATCGTCCACGGCATCCGGACGGCCTGGCTCTTGATGGTGATGCCGCGCTCGCGCTCGATGTCCATCCGGTCCAGGTACTGCGCGCGCATCTGCCGGGGGTCGACCACGCCGGTGAGCTGCAGCATCCGGTCGGCCAGGGTCGACTTCCCGTGATCGATGTGGGCGATGATGCAGAAGTTCCGGATGCGCGCCGGGTCGGTGGCACCAGGAGCGTTCGCGCCGGGATCGAGCGTCGGTGGCACAGCGGTCCGTTCTGGTCGGCTGACGTGAGCGGGCCGGCGCGTCGCCGGCCCCCTCTATGCTCCCACGTCGCCCGGCGCGCGCCCGGGCTCCCCCGTCACTCCTGCGGCGGCTCGACGAAGAGCGCGGCGAGCCCCGGCAGCCGGCGGCGGGCCTCCTCCTCGTCGTCGAAGTCCCAGAAGTCGTTCAGGTCGGGCACCGGCACCGGGTCACGGTCGGCCGGCATCTCGCTCGCCGTGGCCTTCCGGTAGGCGTCCCACGGCACCGCCAGCATCGGCTCGCACTCGAACTCCTCGCCGCTGAGCGCGGCCGCCCGCACCCGGGGCAGTTCGGCCAGCGAGTCCGGCTCGGCGACCGCCCGGGCGAAGACCGCCCGGCCCTGGGCCATCAACCAGCCCCGGAAGTATTCGAAGCCGTCGTCCGACGCGCCCCCGTTGATCAGGTAGGCCGCGCCCCACAGGTCGACCCGGTAGGAGGCGGCCAGCACCCGCCGCTGGTGGTGGGCGTACCCGACGATCTCCTCCGGGTCGCGCTCGGACAGCAGCGCGACCGCCCGGGCGGCGACCGCGTCGGCCTCTCCCCCGGCCCCGCTCCGGGCGTCGTCGATCAACTGCCAGAACTCGTCGGTCCTCATGCCGGGCAGTCTGGCAGAGCCCACCGACGCCGCGGCCCACGCCGGGCGGCGTCGGTGCGGCAGCATGGTGCGGTGCCCGCCATCTCGCTACCGCCCGTCGCGTACGGGGCGACGGCCGTCCGACCCGGGTGGGCCGACCTGCCGGCCGGGCTGCGCGACGCGCTGGCCG
>NZ_CADEAU010000029.1 GCF_902825405.1 Micromonospora maritima
AGCCGGCGCCACCGGTCCCGCAGCCCGTGCCGGCCGCCACCGCCCGCACGACCGTGCCGGTCCCGGCCAGCCCGAACGCGCGTACCGGCGACGTGTTGGACCCGCAACGGACCCGGCACACCGACCGCCGGCGTGGGGGCCGGGTCTGGCAGACGCTGATCGGCGGCGCCGCCGTGCTGCTGCTGCTCTCGCTCACCGGTCTGGCCGTCGCGGCGCTGCTCGACGAGCGCGCCACGACCCCGCCGGCCGGCCAGCCGACCCCGCAGCCGACGGTCGCGGAGAGCGTCGCGCCCAGCGGGTCCGACCTGGACTCCCGGGACACCGACCAGGCGGCGCTCACCGCCAAGGAGGTCTTCCCGGCCAAGAGCCTGACGGTCACCGACGGCAAGGGGGCCTACCGGGTGCTCAAGACCCAGGCGAGCGCCGACTGCGCGTCCGCCGCCACCGGCGAGATCGCCGACCTGCTCGTCCGGCTCGGCTGCAACCAGGTGGTACGGGGCACGCTCCGCTCCCCCGACGGCGACCACCTGCTCACCGCCGGCCTGTTCAACCTGACCGACGTGGCCAGCGCGCAGCGGGTACGCGACCGGATCCGGCCGCTGCTGGACGACCGGCAGGGCCGCTTCCGCGGCATGAAGGCGGGCGACGACACCGAGGCGGTGGAGAAGGCCGCCGCCCGGGTCGGCTGGCAGGTACGCGGTCACTACGTCGCCTACTGTCTGGTGACCCGCGCCGACGGTGAGCGCATCCCGACGGACGACGCGACCGCGCGCGAGATCATGTACGACCTGATCGAGCTGCACCTGAACCGGGGCGTCCTGGACCGCCGCGCCGCCGGCGGGACGGCCGGCCAGCCCACCGACGGCCCGACCGAGGACAGCGCCGGCCAACGCGGCTCGGACGACTGAACGCGGCACACCACGGCCCGTCACCCCACCGGGGGTGGCGGGCCGTTGCCGGTCCGCTCAGCCCTCGGCGACGGGCACCCGCAGCCGGCGGGTGAGGTCGGCGCGGCGGGCGTACTCGGCGGGGTCGGCCGGGTAGCCGACCTCGACCAGGGCCAGGCCGTGCGCCGGCGCCACGGTCACCTCGCTGGACCGCTCCCGGCGGCTCAGCAGGCCGGCCGGCCACTCGACCGGCCGCCGGCCGTCCCCGGCGACCAGCATGGCACCGACCAGGCTGCGCACCATGTTCTGGCAGAACGCGTCGGCCTGGACGGTGGCGACCAGGATCCCGTCCGGGTCGCGCCGCCAGTCCAGCCGGGTCACCTCGCGCAGCGTGGTGGCGTTCTCCTTGCGCCGGCAGTACGCGGCGAAGTCGTGCTCGCCCACCAGCCCGGCGGCGGCGGCGTTCAGGGCCGCCAGGTCCAGCGGCTTGGGCCAGGCCAGGGTGGCCCGGCGGCGCAGCGGCTCGGCGCCCCACGGCGCGTCGGTGACCCGGTACTCGTAGCGCCGGAAGGTGGCCGAGAACCGGGCGTCGAAGTCGGCCGGCACCTCGGTCATCGCGCGGACCCGGGCGTCCGGCGGCAGGAGGCGGGCCAACCGGCGCAGCAGCCGCCCGTCGTGCTCGTGCCACACCTCGGTCGGCAGGTCCAGGTGGCAGACCTGGCCGGTGGCGTGCACCCCGGCGTCGGTGCGTCCGGCCACGGTCAGGCCGGTCGCCGTGCCCGCACCGAGGACCAGGTCCAGGGCGTCCATGAGCACCCCGGCCACGGTGCGCCGGGTGGGCTGGGGCGCCCAGCCGGAGAAGTCCGTGCCGTCGTACGAGACGTCCAGCCGCAGCCGGGTCCGCTCGTTCACCTCGTACCTCCGTCGACGGCGTCGGGCCCGGCACCCCGCGAGGGGGTGCCGGGCCCGACGGTGCTGCCTGCGATCAGGCCTTGTCGTTCTCGGTGGCCTCGTCGCTGTCCTCACGGGCGGCGGCGGTGTCGCCCGACGCGGAGACCGGGGCCTCGGCGTCCTGGTCACCGGCGCTGGAGCGCGGGGCCTCCTCGGCCGGGGCCAGGGCCTCGACCTTGTCCTGCTGGGCGGCCTTGCGGGCGGCGGTCTTCTTGTTCGCCTTCGGCTCGGCGACCTGAAGCTCCTCCACCAGCTCGATGATCGCCATCGGAGCGGCGTCACCCTTGCGCGGGCCGGTCTTCACGATCCGGGTGTAGCCACCGTTGCGGTTGGCGTACCGGGGCGCGATCTGGTCGAACAGGGAGTAGACCACGTCCTTGTCCTTGACGACGCCCAGCACCCGCCGGCGCGAGGCGAGGTCGCCGCGCTTGGCCTTGGTGATGAGCTGCTCGGCCAGCGGACGCAGCCGCCGGGCCTTCGTCTCGGTGGTCTGGATCTTGCCGTGCTGGAACAGCGCGGTGGCCAGGTTGGCCAGCATCAGCCGCTCGTGCGCGGGGCTGCCGCCGAGGCGGGGGCCCTTGGTGGGCGTGGGCATGCTTGGTGCTCCTCAGGTGTGGCGGCAGCGCGGACTAGAGCTGCTCGGTCTCGCGGTAGTCGTCGGTGTCGTAGTCGGCCTCGCCGAAGGCGTCCACGACGTGCGCCGGGTCGAAGTTCGGAGCCGAGTCCTTCAGCCCCAGGCCCATCCCGGCGAGCTTCATCTTGACCTCGTCGATCGACTTCTGACCGAAGTTGCGGATGTCGAGAAGGTCGGCCTCGGTACGCCCGATCAGCTCACCAACGGAGTTGATGCCCTCGCGCTTGAGGCAGTTGTAGGAGCGGACGGTCAGGTCCAGCTCCTCGATCGGCAGAGCCAGGTCCGCCGCCAGCTGGGCGTCCTGCGGGGACGGCCCGATGTCGATGCCCTCGGCGGTCTCGTCCAGCTCGCGGGCGAGCCCGAACAGCTCCACCAGCGTCGAGCCGGCGGAGGCCAGCGCGGTACGCGGGCCCATCGACGGCTTGGTCTCGACGTCGATGATCAGCCGGTCGAAGTCGGTCCGCTGCTCGACCCGGGTCGCCTCGACGCGGTACGTCACCTTGAGCACCGGCGAGTAGATCGAGTCGACCGGGATCCGGCCGATCTCGGCGCCCGCCTGCTTGTTCTGCGCCGCCGTGACGTAGCCGCGACCCCGCTCGACGGTCAGCTCCATGTCGAGCCGGCCCTTGCCGTTGAGGGTGGCGAGCTTCAGGTCCGGGTTGTGCACCGAGACACCGGCCGGGGGCTGGATGTCACCGGCGGTCACGTCGCCCGGGCCCTGCTTGCGCAGGTACATGCTGACCGGCTCGTCGTGCTCGGAGCTGACGCACAGCTCCTTGATGTTCATGACGAGCTCGACCACGTCCTCCTTGACCCCGGGGATCGTGGTGAACTCGTGCAGCACACCGTCGATCTTGATCGAGGTGACCGCCGCGCCCGGGATGGACGACAGCAGCGTGCGCCGCAGCGAGTTGCCGAGCGTGTAGCCGAAGCCGGGCTCCAGCGGCTCGATGGTGAACCGGGAGCGGGTCTCGTTGATCGACTCTTCGGAGAGAGACGGTCGCTGGCTGATGAGCATCTTTTCTCTTCTCTTCCGGGGCGCCCGCTATTTGACGCCCACGACACAACTGTTCCGGTGGCCCGCCCCGGAGGGCGGGCCACCGCAACGAGCCCTTACTTGGAGTAGAGCTCGACGATCAGCTGCTCCTGGACCTGGGTGTCGATCACCTGGCGGGCCGGGAGCGAGTGCACGAGGACCTTCATCTGGCTGGGGATGGCCTCGAGCCACGCCGGAACGGTCTTGGAGCCGGCCTCGGCCTGCGCGACGATGAACGGGGTGAGCTCCTTGCTCTTGCCCCGGACCTCGATGATGTCGTGCTCCTTGACGCGGTACGACGGGATGTCGACCTTCTTGCCGTTCACCATGAAGTGGCCGTGCTTGACCAGCTGGCGGGCCATGTCCCGGGACTTGGCGTAGCCGGCCCGGTAGACCACGTTGTCCAGCCGCGACTCGAGGATCTGAAGGAGGACCTCACCGGTCTTCGCCTTCTTGCCCACGGCCTCTTCGTAGTAGCCGCGGAACTGCTTCTCGAGCACGCCGTAGACCCGACGGGCCTTCTGCTTCTCACGGAGCTGGAGCAGGTACTCCGTCTCCTTGGTCCGACCGCGGCCGTGCTGCCCGGGCGGGAACGGCCGGGACTCGAACGGGCACTTCGGACCATCGCACTTGCTGCCCTTGAGGAACAGCTTCATCTTCTCCCGCCGGCAACGGCGGCAGTCAGCACCGGTGTAACGAGCCATCTCTCTCTAACCTCTCAGACCCGGCGACGCTTCGGCGGACGGCACCCGTTGTGCGGCTGCGGGGTGACGTCGGAGATCTGCCCGACCTCCAGCCCAGCGGCCTGCAGCGAACGGATGGCGGTCTCCCGGCCGGAGCCGGGGCCCTTGACGAACACGTCGACCTTGCGCATGCCGTGCTCCATGGCCCGACGCGCGGCGGCCTCGGCGGCCAGCTGCGCGGCGAACGGGGTCGACTTGCGGGAGCCCTTGAAGCCCACCTGGCCGGACGAGGCCCAGGAGATGACCGCACCGGTCGGGTCCGTGATGGACACGATGGTGTTGTTGAAGGTGCTCTTGATGTGCGCCTGCCCGTGGGCGACGTTCTTGCGTTCCTTGCGCCGGACCTTCTTGACGGCGGCTCCGGCACGAGCCTTCGGTGGCATAAGTCTGTGCGCTCCTAGTTACTTCTTGCCGGGCTTCTTCTTGCCGGCCACGGTCCGCTTCGGGCCCTTCCGGGTCCGCGCGTTGGTCTTGGTGCGCTGGCCACGCACGGGCAGACCGCGACGGTGCCGGATACCGGCGTAGCAGCCGATCTCGACCTTGCGGCGGATGTCAGCGGCGACCTCGCGGCGCAGGTCGCCTTCAACCTTGTAGTTGCCCTCGATGTGGTTCCGGAGCTCGACGAGCTCCTCGTCCGTGAGGTCGCGAACGCGCTTGTCCGGCGAGATGCCGGTCGCGGCGAGCGTCTCCAGGGCGCGGGTGCGACCGACCCCGAAGATGTAGGTGAGCGCGATCTCCATCCGCTTCTCGCGGGGGAGATCCACGCCGACTAGACGTGCCATGTGCGGGCGTACTCCTCGTGATGTTGTGGCGGAGGTGTGGACCCGTCCCACCCCGCTGCCCGACCGTCCCTGTCCTTCCGGCGTTCGCACGCCGGCGACCGGGATCGGTCGCTGCCCGAGCGGGCCCCGGCCTCCGACCGGGGGTCAACCACGAGAGGTACGCGTTGCGCACCGTCCGCGGCTGGGACGAGCTGGTGATGTGTGGGGCGTCAGCCCTGGCGCTGCTTGTGGCGCGGGTCGGTGCAGATGACCATGACCCGGCCGTGCCGGCGGATCACCCGGCACTTGTTGCAGATCCTCTTGACGCTCGGCTTGACCTTCACGGTTGCCTTACTTCCCATCTGGCCCGGAGACGCGACGCAGCGCGACCCGGACGTCGAAGACGGACACGGGGACGTCCCGGCCGCCGTCAGGCTTACTTGTAGCGGTAGACGATGCGCCCGCGGGTCAGGTCGTACGGCGACAGTTCGACGACGACCCGGTCCTCCGGCAGGATGCGGATGTAGTGCTGCCGCATCTTGCCGCTGATGTGAGCCAGCACCTTGTGGCCGTTCGCGAGCTCCACCCGGAACATGGCGTTCGGCAGGGGCTCGATGACCCGACCCTCGATCTCGATGGCTCCGTCTTTTTTCGGCATGTACTCCGCTGTCCTGACGTCGGTTACTCCGGACGGCCCACAACGTCTTACACGGGTGAACTGACCAAGATCAGGTAACCCGCGCCAGCCGCGGCTCCGACTCCCACCGAAGCGCGGGGTGGGCATGGCGGAGTGGACGCTGTGCGCCGATCTGAAAGTGTACGCCCGCACGCGCACCGTCGCCAAACCGGCCGGCCGCCCGGTCCCCCTGACGGAGGATTTCCGGCGCATCTGTGACCAGCGGCACAGCTCGGGCGGGTCAGCGGCGGCGGTCGTGGCGCTTCCGGCCGTGGTCCACGCCGATCAGCCCGACCGACTGCATCAGCACCAGGCCGCCCCACGGCCCCAGCACCCAGAGCGGCCAGACGCCGGCCACGTGGCCGGTGGTGATCACACTGATCAGCCAGATCGGCAGCAGCACCGCGGCCACCCGCAGCCAGGGCATCCAGAGGTGGAGCAGCCGTGAACGGGCGTCCGAGCCGGCCGGCACCTCGACCCCGGTCGGGGCGGGCGCGCCCGCCTCCGGTGCGGGCGGCGGAGCCGGCGTGGCGGGCACCACGGCGGACCGCTCCGCCGGCGCCGGCCCCGGCAGGTCGGCCACCACCTCGTCGAGGTCGGCGTAGGTGCGGGCGCCGTAGGCGCGGGCCAGCCGCTCGTCGTACTCGTGCAGGCCGAGCCGCCCCTCCTCCAGCGCCACCCGGAGCCGCTCCGCCGTGGCCTCCCGGTCCCGGTCGGCCGCCCGCATCTGTCGCTGCCCGTCCATGACGGCAAGGATGCCACCGCGTCGCCACCGGACGGAACCGACGCCCGCCACGGAGCGTGACCGGGCTGGCAGAGAGGCATCGCCGCGCCGACATACCGCCTGGTCATGATCATGACCAGGCGGTATATCGGTGAAGTGACTACCCGCTAGTCGGAGAACCGCCGGGCCGCCCAGCCGAGCCGCCGACGGGTCAGCGGGCCGGGGAGTCCGCGGGCTGGCGGGCGGTGACCAGGTCGCCCAGGCGGGCCCGGCCGCCGTCCTCGGCGGTCAGCACCCAGACTCCGTCGTCCAGCAGCGCCATCGAGTGCTCGACGTGCACCGCCATCGAGCGGTCACGCGTCACCACGGTCCACCCGTCGGCCAGCTCGACCGTGCGCGGAGAGCCCATCGTGATCATCGGCTCGATGGCGAGCGCCAGGCCGGGCACCAGGCGCGGGCCCTTGCCGGGGCGCCCGTGGTTGAGCACGTGCGGGTCCTGGTGCATCTCGGTGCCGATGCCGTGGCCGCCGTAGCCGTCGACGATCCCGTACCGGCCGCCCTTGCGGACCGCGCTCTCCACCGCGTACGAGATGTCGGTGAGCCGGCCCTTGCCGGAGGCCGCACCGCGCGCCGCGGCGGCGATGCCGGCCCACATCGCGTCCTCGGCCACCTCGGCCATCCGCAGCAGCGCCGGGTCGACCTCACCCACCGCCACGGTGACGGCCGCGTCGCCGTGCCAGCCGTCGAGCACCGCGCCGCAGTCGATCGAGATCAGGTCGCCCTCGCGCAGCACCTGCTGAGCCGAGGGGATGGCGTGCACCACCTGCTCGTTGACCGAGGAGCAGATCGACGCCGGGAACCCGTGGTAGCCCTTGAACGACGGGACCGCCCCCGCCTCCCGGATGGTCGACTCGGCGATCGCGTCGAGGTCGGCCGTCGTCACGCCGGGGGCGACCGCCTCACGCATCCGGCGCAGGGCGCGGGCGACCACCAGACCGGCGGCCCGCATCAGCTCGATCTGCTCGGGGGTCTTCAGCTGGATGTCCAGCTGGGGACGGCGCATGGCGGTCTTACCTTTCGTCGCGCGTACGCGGAACAGCGGGGCACGTCGCGCGTACCCCGCCGTTCGTACTCTATCCGCCGGACGGCGGTGGGCCGTCAGCCGCCGTAGGAGCGCAGCGCGTCGATGGCGCGGACGGTGACGTCCTCCACCGGCCCGGTGGCGTCGATGCCGACCAGCTTGCCCTGGGCGCCGTAGTAGTCCACCAGCGGCGCGGTCTTCTCGGCGTACTCCCGCAGCCGGGCCGCGATGGTCTCCGGCTTGTCGTCGTCCCGCTGGAACAGCTCCGCACCGCAGCGGTCGCAGATGCCCTCGCGGGTGGTCGCGTCGAACTCGACGTGCCAGATCTTGCCGCAGCCGCGGCAGGTGCGCCGGCCGGACAGCCGCCGGATCACCTCGTCGTCGTCGACGACCAGCTCCAGCACCAGGTCCAGCGCGGACCCCAGGTCGGCGAGGAGCTTGTCCAGCTCGGCGGCCTGCGGCGTGGTGCGCGGGAACCCGTCGAGCAGGAAGCCCTCGCCGGCGTCCGGCTCGGCGAGCCGGTCGCGCACCATGTTGATGGTGACGTCGTCCGGGACCAGCTTGCCGGCGTCCATGTACCGCTTGGCCTCGACACCCAGGGGCGTGCCCTGGGTGACGTTGGCCCGGAAGATGTCACCGGTCGAGATCTTCGGCACCGAGAGGTGGGCGGCGATGAACTCCGCCTGTGTGCCCTTGCCCGCGCCCGGCGGGCCAACCAGAACGAGTCGCATCTACCGCAGGAACCCTTCGTAGTTCCGCTGCATGAGTTGGCTCTCGATCTGCTTCACGGTCTCCAGACCGACGCCGACCATGATGAGCACAGCGGTGCCGCCGAACGGGAAGTTCTGGAACTGCTGGTTGTCCAGCCAGATGAAGAAGAAGTTCGGCAGGATCGCGATGATGCCCAGGTAGAGCGCACCCGGCAGGGTGATCCGGCTGAGGATGAAGTCGAGGTACTCGGCGGTCGGCTTGCCGGGGCGGATGCCCGGCACGAAGCCGCCGTACTTCTTCATGTTGTCCGCGACCTCAGTCGGGTTGAACGTGATGGACACGTAGAAGTAGGTGAAGAAGATGATCAGCAGGAAGTAGATCGCGATGTGCTCCGGCGCGCTCGCCTTGACGATGTGGTTCTGGATCCACGCCTGGACCTTGCCCGGGTCGTTCGGATCGAAGAACTGGAGCGCGAGCTGCGGCAGGTAGAGCAGCGACGAGGCGAAGATGACCGGGATGACGCCGGCCTGGTTCACCTTGAGCGGGATGTAGGTGGACGTGCCGCCGTACATCCGCCGGCCGATCATGCGCTTGGCGTACTGCACCGGGATCCGGCGCTGCGCCTGCTCGATGAACGTGACCGCGGTGATGACCAGGAGCACCAGGGCGATGACGAGGAGGAACATCCCCCAGCCCTTGGTGGTCTTGATCTTCCAGCCCTCGCTGGGGAGGCGGGCCGCGATCGAGGTGAAGATCAGCACGGACATGCCGTTGCCGACGCCGCGGTCGGTGATCAGCTCGCCGAGCCACATCACCACGCCGGTGCCGGCGGTCATCGTCATGACCAGGATGGTCAGCGTCAGCCAGTCCGGGATGCCGGTGCCCTTGGGCACGATCGGGAACTGGTCGCACTGGTTGTTGAACAGCTGCCCGGAGCGGGCCAGCGCCACGAACGCCGAGGACTGGAGGATGCCCAGGCCCAGGGTCAGGTAGCGGGTGTACTGGGTGATCTTCGCCTGGCCGGCCTGGCCCTCCTTGCGGAGCTGCTCCAGCCGCGGGATCACCACCGTCAGCAGCTGCAGGATGATCGACGCGGTGATGTAGGGCATGATGCCCAGCGCGAAGACCGAGAGTTGGAGCAGCGCGCCGCCGGAGAAGAGATCCAGCAGGTTGAGCACGCCGGTGCTGCCCTGGATGGTGTCGAGGCACTTCTGCACGTTGCCGTACGAGACGCCCGGGCTGGGCAGCGTGGCGCCCAGCCGGTAGACCGCGATGATGCCTACTGTGAACAGCAGCTTCTTGCGCAGGTCAGGCGTACGGAACGCACTGAGAAAGGCGGACAGCAACTTCTTCCTCCTGCGCGACGCGGGCCGCCGGTGACGATCCCTGGCGGGGCGGGGTGGGTGCCGGGCGGAGCGCCCGGTATCCATGGCTGGGAACGGACTCTAACAGCCCGATCCCGGTCCGGGCAGATGCGCCCGGCTACATAAAACGAATCCGATGTTACCCGGCGCACACGTCGCCGGTAGACCATGGCGCCCGCCCAGTTGCGAACAACTGAGCGGGCGCCACGAACATGCCTTACAGCTCGGTGACCGAGCCACCGGCCGCGGTGATCTTCTCCTTGGCCGACGCGCTGAACGCGTGCGCCGACACCTGGAGGGAGACACCGCCGAGGTCGCCGGTGCCGAGCACCTTGACCGGGTGGCCCTTGCGGACCGCACCGGCCTCGGCCAGCTCGACGGGGCCGACCTGGCCGCCGTTCGGGAAGAGCTCGGCGAGCCGGTCCAGGTTGACCACCTGGAACACGACCTTGAACTTGTTCTTGAAGCCCTTCATCTTCGGCAGGCGCATGTGGATGGGCATCTGCCCACCCTCGAACGCCGCCGAGATGTTCTTCCGGGCCTTCGAACCCTTGGTACCGCGGCCGGCGGTCTTGCCCTTCGAGCCCTCACCGCGACCCACACGGGTCTTGTCGGTCTTGGCCCCGGGAGCCGGACGCAGGTGGTGCACCTTGATCGTCATTACTCGACCTCCTCGACCTTCACGAGGTGGTTGACCGTGAAGATCATGCCGCGGATCTCCGGCCGGTCCTCCTTGACCACCACGTCGTTGATCCGCTTGAGACCGAGAGAACGCAGCGAGTCACGCTGGTTCTTCTTGGTCCCGATCTCGGACCGGACCTGGGTGACCTTCAGGCGTGCCATCAGGACGCCACCCCCGCCCGCGACGCCAGCATGGCGGCCGGCGCGACGTCCTCGACCGGCAGACCACGACGCGCCGCGACCTGCTCGGGGGACTCGAGCCCCTTCAGGGCCGCCACGGTGGCGTGCACGATGTTGATCGGGTTGGACGAGCCGAGGCTCTTGGAGAGCACGTCGTGGATGCCCGCGCACTCCAGCACGGCGCGCACCGGACCGCCGGCGATGACACCCGTACCGGCCGAGGCCGGCTTGAGCAGCACCACACCGGCCGCGTCCTCACCCGTCACCGGGTGCGGGATCGACTGACCGATCCGCGGCACCTTGAAGAAGTGCTTCTTGGCCTCCTCGACACCCTTGGCGATCGCCGCGGGCACCTCCTTGGCCTTTCCGTAGCCCACACCGACGGTGCCGTCGCCGTCGCCCACGATCACCAGGGCGGTGAAGCTGAAGCGACGACCACCCTTCACGACCTTGGCGACGCGGTTGATCGCGACGACCCGCTCGAGGTGCGGGGTCTTCTCGACGGGCGCGTTTCCGCGGCCGCCCTCACGGCGGTTGTCGCGGCGACCACCCTCGTTGCCACCGGACCCGCCGCCACGGCGCTGTTGACCTGGCATCAGCAGCCTTCCTTCTCTCTCGTGACGGGGTTTCTAGAACTCGAGCCCGGCTTCGCGGGCGGCGTCGGCAAGCGCGGCGACCCGCCCCGCGTACCGGTTGCCACCGCGGTCGAAGACGACCTTCGAGACGCCGGCGGCCTTGGCACGCTCGGCGAGCAGGGCGCCGACCTTGCCGGCCAGGGCGCTCTTGTCGCCCTCGGCGCCGCGCAGCGAGGCGTCCATGGTCGAGGCCGACGCCAGGGTGTGACCCTTGGTGTCGTCGACGACCTGGGCGACCATGTGCCGCAGGGAGCGGGTGACGACCAGGCGGGGACGCTCGGCGGTGCCGTTGACGTTCTTGCGGACCCGGAAGTGCCGACGCGCACGCCCGACGGCACGCTTGGCGGCGACGCCGCGGCGGCGCTTGAGCAGCGTGGCGCTCACTTCTTACCTGCCTTTCCAGCCTTGCGGCGGATGACCTCGCCCTGGTACTTCACGCCCTTGCCCTTGTAGGGCTCCGGCGGGCGGATCTTCCGGATGTTGGCGGCGACCTCGCCGACCTGCTGCTTGTCGATGCCGGCCACGTGGAACAGGGTCGGCCGCTCCACCGTGAAGGTGATGCCGTCCGGCGCCGGCACGAGCACCGGGTGCGAGAACCCGAGCGCGAACTCCAGGTCCTTGCCCTTGGCGGTCACGCGGTAACCGGTGCCGGCGATCTCCAGGCTCTTGCGGTAGCCCTCGGTCACGCCGACGATCATGTTGGCCACCAGCGTACGGCTCAGGCCGTGCAGCTCCTTGGCCTTGCGCTCGTCGTTGGGCCGGTTGACGTGCAGCGCGCCGTCCTCGCCCCGCTCCGCCGTGATCGGCTCGGCCAGTACGTGGCTCAGCTCGCCCTTGGGGCCCTTGACCTTGACGGTCTGGCCGTCGATCGTGATGTCGACGCCGGATGGCACCGGGATCGACTTACGTCCAATACGCGACATTTCTACCTGTCTCCCGTTACCAGACGAAGGCGAGGACTTCCCCGCCAACGCTCCGCTTGCGGGCCTGCCGGTCGGTGAGCAGCCCCTGGGACGTCGAAATGATCGCCACGCCCAGCCCGCCGAGCACCCGCGGGAGCCCGTCCGACTTGGCGTACACCCGGAGACCGGGCTTGGACACGCGCTTGATGCCGGCCAGGCTCCGCTCGCGGTTCTGGCCGTACTTCAGCTCGACGACCAGTCGCTTGCCGACGGCGCCCTCCTCGGGCTCCTCGACCGACCAGGTGGCGATGTAACCCTCGGCCTTGAGGACCTCGGCGATGTTCGCCTTGATCTTCGAGTAGGGCATCGTCACCCGGTCGTGGTACGCCTGGTTGGCGTTACGCAGACGCGTGAGCATGTCTGCGATCGGGTCGGTCATCGTCATGAAAACTCGTCAACCTTTCTCGCCGGGGTTCCCCGGGCCAGGCCCGGGGCCTACGGCGAAGAGACAGTTCAGCTGACGCGCCGGAGCGCGCCGGGCTATTACCAGGAAGCCTTGGACACGCCGGGCAGCTCACCGCGGTGGGCCATCTCCCGGATGCACACCCGGCAGAGACCGAACTTGCGGTAGACCGCCTTCGGACGCCCGCACCGCTGGCAGCGGGTGTACGCGCGAACCGAGAACTTCGGCTTCGCGGCCGCCTTGAGGATCAGCGCCTTCTTGGCCATCTCAGTTCTCCTTGAACGGGAAGCCCAGGAGCTTGAGCAGCGCCCGGCCCTCGTCGTCGGTCGTGGCGGTCGTGACCACCGTGATGTCCATGCCCCGCTGGCGATCGATCTTGTCCTGGTCGATCTCGTGGAACACCGACTGCTCGGTCAGACCGAACGTGTAGTTGCCGTGCCCGTCGAGCTTGCGCCCGTCCAGACCGCGGAAGTCACGGATACGCGGCAGCGCGATCGACAGCAGCCGGTCCAGGAACTCCCACATCCGGTCGCCGCGGAGGGTGACCTTCGCGCCGATCGGCATGCCCTCGCGGAGCTTGAACTGCGCGATGGACTTGGTCGCCCGCCGGACCAGCGGCTTCTGACCGGTGATCGTGGCGAGGTCGCGGACCGCGCCGTCGATCAGCTTGGCGTCCCGAGCGGCCTCGCCGACACCCATGTTGACGACGATCTTGACCAGGCCGGGCACCTGCATGGGGTTGCCGTAGGCGTACTGCTCCTGCAGCTTCGCCACGACCTCGTTGCGGTACCGCTCCTTGAGGCGCGGCAGGGTCTTGGTTTCGGTAGCCGTGGTCATCACAGGTCCTTACCGGTGCTACGCGCGATGCGGACCTTCTGGCCGTTGTCGTCGATCCGGTAGCCGATGCGGGTCGGCTTGCCGTCGGAGTCCAGGACCATCACGTTCGAGACGTGGATCGGGGCCTCCTGGGTGACGATGCCACCGGTCTTGGCGCCACGCTGGGTGGTGCTGATGCGGGTGTGCTTCTTGACCCGGTTCACGCCCTCGACCAGGACCTTGTCCTGCCGCGGGTAGGCCGCGATGACCTTGCCCTTGGCACCCTTGTCCTTGCCGGCGATGACGACGACCGTGTCGCCCTTCTTGACCTTCACGGTCACAACACCTCCGGCGCGAGAGAGATGATCTTCATGAACCGCTTGTCCCGCAGCTCGCGGCCCACCGGGCCGAAGATACGGGTACCGCGCGGGTCCCCACCGTCCTTGATGATGACGGCGGCGTTCTCGTCGAAGCGGATGTACGACCCGTCCGGCCGCCGCTTCTCCTTGGCGGTCCGAACGACGACGGCCTTGACGACGTCGCCCTTCTTCACACCGGCACCGGGGATCGCGTCCTTGACCGTGGCCACGATGACGTCGCCGATGCTCGCGTAGCGCCGACCGGAGCCACCGAGAACCCGGATGCACAGGATCTCCCGGGCACCCGTGTTGTCGGCGACGCGCAGTCGCGACTCCTGCTGAATCACGTCTATCTCCTATGTCTGCCGGTTCTCCGGCCGCCGGGGGCGGCCGGAGCCTGGCGGAACCTGCGCCCGACCGATACCGGCCGAGCTCGAGCCTTCGCTACTTGGCCTTCTCGAGGATCTCCACGAGCCGCCACCGCTTGGTGGCGGAGAGCGGCCGGGTCTCCATGATCAGGACCCGGTCGCCGATGCCGGCCGAGTTCTGCTCGTCGTGCACCTTCAGCTTGCTCGTACGGCGCATGATCTTGCCGTACAGGGCGTGCTTGACCCGGTCCTCGACCTCGACCACGACGGTCTTGTCCATCTTGTCGCTGACCACGAGGCCCTCGCGCACCTTGCGGCGGGACCGCGCGGCGGCGGTGGTGGTGTTCTCACTCATGATGCAGTCACCTCAGTCGGCGCGGCCGAGAGACCCAGCTCACGCTCACGCATGATCGTGTAGATCCGGGCGATCTCCCGACGGATGACCTGCAGCCGCCGGTTGTTGTCCAGCTGCCCGGTTGCGGCCTGCACGCGGAGGTTGAACAGCTCCGCCTTGGCCTCACGCAGCTTCGTGACCAGCTCCTCCTCGGAGAGCTCACGCAGCTCGGAAGGCTTGACGCCCGCTGCCATCAGGATTCACCCACTTCGCGCGTAACAATGCGGCACTTCATCGGGAGCTTGTGGATCGCGCGACGCATCGCCTCTCGCGCGATCTGCTCGTTGGGGAAGGACATCTCGAAGAGAACCCGCCCCGGCTTGACGTTGGCGACCCACCACTCGGGCGAACCCTTACCGGAACCCATCCGGGTCTCGGCCGGCTTCTTGGTGAGGGCCTGGTCCGGGAAGATCGTGATCCAGACCTTGCCACCACGCTTGATGTGGCGGGTCATCGCGATACGCGCCGACTCGATCTGGCGGTTCGTCACGTACGCCGGCTCGAGAGCCTGGATCCCGAACTCGCCGAACACCACCCGGTTACCACCCTTGGACGCGCCGTGGCGGTCCGGGTGGTGCGGCTTGCGGAAGCCCTTCGGGGGCTTGCGCGGCATCAGCATCTGTCAGCCCTCCTGCTGCTGTTCTGCCGGCTGGTTCGGAGCCGAGGCGGCGGCGGCGACAGCGCTGCTGTCGACCGGCTCACCGGCCGGCGTCTCCGCCTGCTGCGCGATGGTGGTCGCGGCAGCGCGCCCGGCCTCGGTGCCACCGGCGGTCGTACCCGACGAGCCCGACCGACCACGGCGCGGCCGGTCCGGCCGGTCGCCACGGTCACGGCGCGGGCCGCGCGACGGGGCGGCCTCGGCCGGGGCCTCGCGGCCCGGGACGGCGTCGCCCTTGTAGATCCAGACCTTCACGCCGATCCGGCCGAAGGTGGTACGGGCCTCGAAGAAGCCGTACTCGATGTTGGCCCGCAGCGTGTGCAGCGGGACCCGGCCCTCGCGGTAGAACTCGGTCCGGCTCATCTCGGCGCCGCCGAGACGGCCCGAGACCTGGACCCGGATGCCCTTGCAGACCGGGTTCTTCATCGCGGACTGCATCGCCTTGCGCATGGCCCGACGGAAGCTGACCCGGCTGGACAGCTGCTCGGCGACGCCCTGGGCGACCAGCTGCGCGTCCGACTCGGGGCTCTTCACCTCGATGATGTTCAGCTGGACCTGCTTGCCGGTGAGCTTCTCCAGCTCGCCGCGGATCCGGTCGGCCTCCGCACCCTTACGGCCGATGACGATGCCCGGCCGGGCGGTGTGGATGTCGACGCGGACCCGGTCGCGGGTGCGCTCGATGTCGACCTTGGAGATGCCGGCACGCTCGAGGCCCTTGGACATCATCCGGCGGATCTTGACGTCCTCGCCGATGTAGTCCTTGTAGAGCTTGTCCGCGAACCAGCGGGACTTCCAGTCGGTCGAGATGCCGAGCCGGAACCCAGTGGGGTGAACCTTCTGACCCATTACTCGGCACCCTCCGTCGTGCTCTGCCCCTCAGCGGCCGGCTTGGCCGCAGCGGCCTTCTTCGCCGACTTCTTCGGCGCGGCCGGCGCCACCGCCTCGACCGCCACGGTGATGTGGCAGGTCCGCTTGCGGATCCGGTACGCCCGGCCCTGCGCCCGCGGCCGGAACCGCTTCATCGTCGGGCCCTCGTCGACGAACGCCTCGCTGACGAGCAGCGCGTCGGGGTCCAGCCGCTCGTTGTTCTCCGCGTTGGCGATCGCGCTCGCGAGCACCTTGTACACCTGCTCGCTCGCAGCCTGCGGCGCGAACTGCAGCACCGTGAGCGCCTCCTTCGCGGGCAGGCCGCGGACGAGGTTGACCACCCGGCGCGCCTTCATCGGCGAGATGCGCACGTGCCGCGCAACCGCCCGCGCGCCCGGAAGCACCGGAGCGTCGCCCTTTCCTGGCATCGCTGTAACCCCTTGTTCCTCTATCCGTATGCCCGCGGCGTCAGCGCCGGCGGCTCTTCCGGTCGTCCTTCTCGTGACCCTTGAACGTGCGGGTCAGCGCGAACTCGCCGAGCTTGTGCCCGACCATGGCCTCGGTCACGAAGACCGGGACGTGCTTGCGTCCGTCGTGCACGGCGATCGTGTGACCCAGCATCTCCGGGATGATCGTCGAGCGCCGCGACCAGGTCTTGATGACGTTCTTCGAGCCCTTGTCGTTCTGCGTCTCCACCTTCTTGAGCAGGTGGTCGTCGACGAACGGGCCCTTCTTCAGGCTGCGAGGCATGTCTTATCTCCCTCAGCCGCGCTTACGCGTGGCGTAGCGGCGGCGGACGATCAGCCGGTCGCTCGGCTGGCCCTTACGACGGGTGCGGCCCTCGGGCTTACCCTGCGGGTTGACCGGGTGGCGACCACCGGAGGTCTTACCCTCACCACCACCGTGCGGGTGGTCGACGGGGTTCATCGCGACACCACGGACGGTCGGGCGCTTGCCCTTCCACCGCATGCGGCCGGCCTTGCCCCAGTTGATGTTCGACTGGTCGGCGTTGCCGATCTCGCCGATGCTGGCGCGGCAGCGCACGTCCACCCGCCGGATCTCGCCGGACGGCATACGCAGGGTCGCGTACGCGCCCTCCCGGCCGAGCAGCTGGATGCCGACGCCGGCCGAGCGGGCCAGCTTGGCGCCGCCGCCCGGACGCAGCTCCACGTTGTGGATGGTGGTACCGACCGGGATGTTGCGCAGCGGCAGGTTGTTGCCCGGCTTGATGTCGGCGCCCGGGCCCGACTCCACGGCGTCGCCCTGCTTCAGGTCCTTCGGCGCGAGGATGTAGCGCTTCTCGCCGTCGGCGTAGTGCAGCAGCGCGATGCGCGCGGTGCGGTTCGGGTCGTACTCGATGTGCGCGACCTTCGCCGGCACGCCGTCCTTGTCGACCCGCTTGAAGTCGATCAGGCGGTACTGGCGCTTGTGGCCGCCGCCGTGGTGCCGCGTGGTGATCCGGCCGTGGGCGTTGCGTCCGCCCTTCTTCGGCAGCGGAGCCAGCAGCGACTTCTCGGGCGTCGACCGGGTGATCTCGGCGAAGTCGGCAACGCTCGAGCCACGCCGGCCCGGCGTCGTCGGCTTGTACTTACGGATAGCCATTGTCTACACCCCTCAGCTGACCGGGCCGCCGAAGGCCTCGATACGGTCTCCGTCAGCCAGCTTCACGATCGCCCGCTTGGTGGACTTGCGCTGACCGAAGCCGGTCTTGGTGCGCTTGCGCTTGCCCTCACGGTTGAGCGTGTTGACCGTCAGGACGCGGACGTTGAAGATCTGCTGGATAGCGATCTTGATCTCGGTCTTGTTCGCGTCCGGGTGCACCAGGAAGGTGTACCAGTTGCGGTTCAGCTCGCTGTAGCTCTTCTCCGAGACGACCGGAGCGACGATGATGTCGCGCGGATCGGCGATCGTGCTCACTTGCCACCCTCCTCGGTGGTCTCGGCGGGAACGCCCAGGAACTCGTCCAGGGCCTCCTTGGTGAAGACCACGTCGTCGGCCACCAGCACGTCGTACGTGTTGAGCTGGCCGGCCTCGATCAGGTGCACCCGGCTGTCCCGCGCGTTGCGCAGGTTCCGCAGCGACACCCAGTTCAACTCGTCGGTGCTGCTCAGCACGACGAGGACCCGACGGGCCGAGGTCAGCTTCGTCAGCGTGGCCAGGGCCGCCTTGGTCGACGGCTTCTCGCCCGAGACGAACGCCTCGACGACGTGCACCTGGCCGGCGCGGGCCCGGTCCGAGAGGGCGCCACGCAGGGCGGCGGCCTTCATCTTCTTCGGGGTGCGCTGGCTGTAGTCGCGCGGCACCGGGCCGTGGACCACGCCACCGCCGGCGAACTGCGGCGCGCGGGTCGAACCCTGGCGGGCACGACCGGTGCCCTTCTGCTTGTACGGCTTCTTGCCTCCACCGGAGACCTCGCCGCGGGTCTTGGTCTTGTGCGTGCCCTGTCGGGCCGCCGCGAGCTGAGCCACCACGACCTGGTGCATCAGCGCGATGTTCGCCTGCGCGTCGAAGATGTCGGCCGGCAGCTCGACGGAGCCGCTCTTGCCGCCTTCGACGTTGAGGACGTCAACGGTGGTCACTTGGCCGCACCGCCCTTCTTCACCTTCGCCTTGGCCGCGGTGCGGACCAGGACCAGCGCGCCCTTGGGGCCGGGAATGGCGCCACGGACGAGCAGGAGGTTGTTCTCGGTGTCGACCGCCTGGACGGTCAGGTTCTGGACGGTGTAGCGCACGCCACCCATCCGGCCCGCCATCCGCGTGCCCTTGAAGACGCGACCCGGGGTCGCGCAGGCGCCGATGGAGCCGGGCGAGCGGTGCTTGCGCTCGACACCGTGGCTGGCGCGCAGACCGTGGAAGCCGTGCCGCTTCATCGGGCCGGCGTAGCCCTTGCCCTTGGTCTTGCCGGTCACGTCGATCACGGCGCCGGCCGGGAACTCCTCGACCGTGACCTCCTGGCCGGCGGAGTAGTCCGCGGCGTCCGAGGTGCGCAGCTCGACGATGTGCCGGCGCGGCGCGACGTCCGCCTTGGCGTAGTGCCCGGCGATCGGCTTCTTGACCTTGCGCGGGTCGATGGCCCCGTACGCCAGCTGGACCGCGGAGTAACCGTCCTTGTCGGCGCTACGAACCTGGCTCACGACGCACGGGCCGGCCTGCACCACGGTCACGGGGACGACCTTGTTGTTGTCCCAGACCTGGGTCATGCCGAGCTTGGCGCCCAGGATCCCCTTGACTTGCCTGTCCATTTGATCGATCCCTACAGCTTGATCTCGATGTCGACGCCAGCCGGCAGGTCGAGGCGCATGAGCGAGTCGACCGTCTTCGGGGTCGGGTCGATGATGTCGATCAGACGCTTGTGCGTGCGCATCTCGAAGTGCTCGCGCGAGTCCTTGTACTTGTGCGGCGAGCGGATGACGCAGAAACGGTTGATCTCCGTGGGCAGCGGCACCGGGCCAGCGACCTGCGCCCCGGTACGCGTCACCGTCTCGACGATCTTCCGAGCCGAGGAGTCGACGACCTCGTGGTCATAGGCCTTGAGCCGGATGCGGATCTTCTGTCCCGCCATGGTGGCTTCTGTTCCTTCTCTCGATGCCGCTGTGTTGCGGGCGCCTGTACCGGCTGGTACAGGCCCACTTCCGCCGACCCCCGCGGTCGGGCGTGTCGCGCCCGTGGGCCAGGCTCCGCCCCGGGACTCCGGAGCGATTCTCTGACCACGCGGTGGGTCATGGCGCCGATCGCAATACCACGACCTGGACGCCGCGCGAGGGTGGTTGACCGCCGATGGCGGTCAACCACCCAACGCGAGACAGTCTGACTCCCGGAGGTCCAGCGTCAACCGGACGCGGGCGACCGACCGTCGTTACGCAACCTGACTAGTATGCCGCACGACCGGCGGCGACGCTAATCGGGGTTACCCAGCTCACTTGATGATCTTGGTGACGCGACCCGCGCCGACCGTACGACCACCCTCGCGAATCGCGAACTTCAGGTTCTCCTCCATGGCGATGGGCTGGATCAGCTTCACCGTCATCGAGGTGTTGTCGCCCGGCATGACCATCTCGGTGCCCTCGGGCAGCGTGACGACGCCGGTGACGTCCGTGGTCCGGAAGTAGAACTGCGGACGGTAGTTCTGGAAGAACGGGGTGTGGCGGCCACCCTCCTCCTTGGAGAGGATGTAGACCGTCGCCTCGAACTCCGTGTGCGGGGTCGTGGTGCCCGGCTTGATGACGACCATGCCGCGCTCGACGTCCTCGCGCTTGATGCCGCGCAGCAGCAGGCCGACGTTCTCGCCCGCGCGGGCCTCGTCGAGCAGCTTGCGGAACATCTCGATGCCGGTGCAGGTGGTCTTCATCGACTTCTCGCGGATGCCGACGATCTCCACCTCCTCGTTCGGCTTGAGGATGCCGCGCTCGGCGCGACCGGTCACCACGGTGCCACGGCCGGTGATCGTGAAGACGTCCTCGATGGGCATGAGGAACGGCTTCTCGGTCTCGCGCTCCGGCTGCGGGATCGCGGTGTCCACGGCGTTCATCAGGTCCATGAGCTTCCCGGTCCACTCCGGGTCGCCCTCGAGGGCCTTCAGCGCCGAGACCCGGACGACCGGCAGGTCGTCACCCGGGTACTCCTGCGAGGAGAGCAGCTCGCGGACCTCGAGCTCGACGAGCTCCAGGAGCTCCTCGTCGTCGACCATGTCGCTCTTGTTGAGCGCCACGACGATGTACGGCACGCCGACCTGACGGGCCAGCAGCACGTGCTCGCGGGTCTGCGGCATCGGGCCGTCGGTCGCCGCCACCACCAGGATCGCGCCGTCCATCTGGGCGGCACCGGTGATCATGTTCTTGATGTAGTCGGCGTGACCGGGGCAGTCGACGTGCGCGTAGTGACGCGCCTCGGTCTGGTACTCGACGTGCGCGATGGAGATCGTGATGCCGCGGGCCTTCTCCTCCGGCGCCTTGTCGATCTCGTCGAACGGCGTGTACGGGTTCAGGTCCGGGAACTGGTCGTGCAGGACCTTGGTGATGGCCGCCGTCAGCGTCGTCTTACCGTGGTCGATGTGACCAATGGTGCCGATGTTGACGTGCGGCTTAGTCCGCTCGAACTTCGCCTTCGCCACTGGTGTCCTCCTGTGGACTTTCTTGGTTCGTTCGCCCCGGTGCGCCGGTCGGCGCTTAGGACTCTGTCGACAGCCTTTCCGGCCTGACGGCCGGAGAGCCTTTGTGGGTTCTGCGGCGATGAAGCCTACAGGCCCGGAATCACACAACCCGACCGAGGTGGCCGCGGGCGGGAGAACCCTCCCGCGACCAGCCCCGGATCACCGGGTCGACGTCAGGTGAGTGTCACTCACCCGTCGCCTTGGCGATGATCTCCTTCGCCACGCTCTGCGGAACCTCGGCGTAGGAGTCGAACTGCATGCTGTAGCTAGCCCGGCCCTGGGTCTTCGACCGCAGGTCGCCGACGTAGCCGAACATCTCCGACAGCGGCACCAGAGCCCGGACGACGCGAGCGCCGCTGCGCTCCTCCATCGCCTGGATGATGCCGCGACGGGAGTTGAGGTCGCCGATGACGTCACCCATGTTCTCCTCAGGAGTGGTGACCTCAACAGCCATCATCGGCTCGAGCAGTGCGGGGTCGGCCTTGCGGGCCGCCTCCTTCATCACCATCGAACCGGCGATCTTGAACGCCATCTCGGACGAGTCGACCTCGTGGTACTGCCCGTCCAGCAGCGTCAGCTTGACACCCACCAGCGGGAAGCCGGCGAGAATGCCGTACTGCATCGCGTCCTGGGCGCCCGCGTCCACCGACGGGATGAACTCCCGGGGGATGCGACCACCGGTAACGGCGTTCGCGAACTCGTAGGTCGGCGAGTCGTTGCCCATGGGCAGCGGCTCGAGGCTCACGATCACGCGGGCGTACTGGCCGGAACCACCGGTCTGCTTCTTGTGGGTGTACTCGGCCTTCTCCACCGTGCGGCGGATGGTCTCACGGTACGCCACCTGCGGCTTGCCGATGTTCGCCTCGACGTTGAACTCGCGACGCATCCGGTCCACCAGGATGTCCAGGTGGAGCTCGCCCATGCCGGAGATGACCGTCTGACCGGTCTGGTCGTCCAGCTTGACGCGGAAGGTCGGGTCCTCCTCGGCCAGCCGCTGGATGGCGGTGCTGAGCTTCTCCTGGTCGGCCTTGGTCTTCGGCTCGATGGCCACCTCGATGACCGGCTCCGGGAAGGTCATCGACTCGAGGATGACCGGGTTCGCCGGGTCGCACAGGGTGTCACCGGTGGTGGTCTGCTTCAGACCCTGGACCGCGATGATGTCGCCGGCCTTGGCGGAGCCGCGCTCCTCCCGCTTGTTGGCGTGCATCTGGTAGATCTTGCCGATGCGCTCCTTGCGGTCCTTGGTGGAGTTGACCACCTGGGACCCGGACTCGACCACGCCGGAGTAGACCCGGACGTAGGTGAGCTTGCCGAGGTGCTTGTCGGTCTGGATCTTGAACGCCAGGCCGGAGAACGGCTCGGACGGCGACGGCTTCCGCTGCATCGGCGTCTCGCCGTCGGTCGCCGTACCCTCGATCGCCGGAACGTCCAGCGGCGACGGCAGGTAGTCGATGACGGCGTCGAGCATGGGCTGCACGCCCTTGTTCTTGAACGCCGAGCCGCAGAGGACCGGGTTGGCCTTGCTGGCGATGGTGGCCCGACGGATGGCGGCCTTGATCTCCTCGACGGAGATCTCCTCGCCCTCCAGGTACTTCTCCATCACCGCGTCGTCGACGTCGGCCAGGGTCTCCATCAGCTTCTCGCGCCACTCCGCCGCGGAGTCGGCCAGCTCGGCCGGGATCTCCTCGATGGCGTAGTCCTCACCCTTCTGGGTCTCCCCGCGCCAGGTGAGGGCGCGCATGCCGACCAGGTCGACGACACCGATGTGGTCGCCCTCCAGGCCGATCGGGATCTGGAGCACCAGCGGGGTGGCGTTCAGCCGGTCGATCATCATCTGCACGCAGCGGAAGAAGTCCGCGCCGGTGCGGTCGAGCTTGTTGACGAAGCACATCCGCGGGACGTGGTACTTGTCGGCCTGGCGCCAGACGTTCTCGGTCTGCGGCTCCACACCGGCCACGCCGTCGTACACCGCGACCGCACCGTCCAGAACACGCAGCGACCGCTCCACCTCGACCGTGAAGTCGACGTGGCCGGGCGTGTCGATGATCTGGATCGTGTGGCCCTTCCACTCGCACTTGGTGGCGGCGGAAGTGATGGTGATACCGCGCTCCTGCTCCTGCTCCATCCAGTCCATGACGGCGGCGCCCTCGTGGACCTCACCGATCTTGTACGTGATGCCGGTGTAGAACAGGATTCGCTCGGTGGTAGTGGTCTTACCGGCATCGATGTGCGCCATGATGCCGATGTTGCGTACGTTGGCGAGCGCGTCTGCGGCGGCCACTTCAATCCCTACTTATCGTCGTCTCGACACAACTGGTGGCGGTTCCGGCGCCCGGGGGCGCCGGAACCTCAGGTGTTACCAGCGGTAGTGCGCGAAGGCCTTGTTGGACTCGGCCATCTTGTGCGTGTCCTCGCGCCGCTTGACGGCGGCACCGAGGCCGTTGCTCGCGTCCAGCAGCTCGTTCATCAGCCGCTCGACCATGGTCTTCTCGCGCCGCGCCCGGGAGTAGGTCACCAGCCAGCGCAGACCGAGAGTGGTCGCGCGGGCCGGCCGGACCTCGACCGGGACCTGGTAGGTGGCGCCACCGACACGACGGCTGCGCACCTCGAGGGTCGGCTTCACGTTGTCCATCGCGCGCTTGAGCGTGACGACGGGGTCGGTGCCGGACTTCTCGCGGCAGCCCTCCAGGGCGGCGTACACGATGCGCTCGGCGAGCTGACGCTTGCCGCGCAGCAGGATCTTGTTCACCAGCTGGGTGACCAGCGGCGAGTTGTACACCGGGTCAGCGACCAGCGGCTTCCGCGGAGCGGGTCCCTTACGCGGCATGTCAGCTCTTCTCCTTCTTCGCGCCGTAACGGCTGCGAGCCTGCTTGCGGTTGCGGACACCCTGGGTGTCCAGCGAGCCGCGAACGATCTTGTACCGCACGCCGGGGAGGTCCTTCACACGGCCGCCACGCACGAGCACGATCGAGTGCTCCTGCAGGTTGTGGCCGACGCCCGGGATGTAGGCGGTCACCTCGATCTGGCTGCTGAGCTTGACACGAGCGACCTTGCGCAGCGCCGAGTTCGGCTTCTTCGGGGTGGTGGTGTACACGCGGGTGCACACGCCGCGCCGCTGGGGAGACCCCTTGAGCGCCGGGGTCTTGGTCTTGGTCGTCTTGGCCTGACGGCCCTTTCGGACCAGCTGCTGAATGGTGGGCACCGGGTTTCTCCGCTCCCTTCGGCCGCTGCGAGGCGACCGCGCCGTCTGCTCTAGCCGGCCTGATGGACGGCTCTCCTACATTGCAACCAGGGCCACCTGACGGAGGTCCCAGCACCCGCGGTCGGGCGTGTCGCCCGAGTCACGGTCCCGGTGCGCTCGCTCGCGCGGCGTACCGGATCTTTGGGTCTGTGGCGGTGCGACCGTGGATTGACCGGCTGACCGGTTCCAGCGCACGCACGCATTGCCCGGGCGAGCCCGGGCACAAGGGGAAAGAGTACCTACCACAGCCGCGCCGGTCAAAACGGATCGGTCCGGGGGAACCGCGTCGCAGCCCCGCCGGTCGACGTCCGGGTCGCCGGTGCGCCCCTGATGGGCACCTACGATGACAAGTGTACCGGCTCGTCCCGCGCGCGGCCCGTCGCCCCCGGCAGCGCCCCGCTTCCGGAGACCGGGACATACCGGCCGCGCCCGGTCATCGGCCCCGAACGACGCGCCGACGACGTCACGTGATCTGCACCACCAGGGCGAGCGCCAGCCCGACCAGGCTCAGCAGCAGGCCGGCGGCGCCGCAGCTGAGCCCGGCCACTGCCAGTCCCCCACCGGTGAACCGGACCGCCGGCGGCGGGGCCGGACGCCGGATCTGCCGGCGCGCCAGCAGCCAGGCCACGATCGCGCCGACCCCGGCCAGCCCGCCGAGCAGGGTGAACGCGCCGGCGGCCCAGGCGCCGCCGTAGTCCGGCCCCGCGACGCCGAAGCAGAAGACCAGCAGCGACACCAGGATCGAGCCGATGCCGGTGACAAGCGAACCGATCGCCAGTCCGGAGGTGACCGGGGGCACGTCGAGATGGACCACGCCGAACGGCGTGCCCGGGACCGCTTCGACCCGCTTCGGCGGCCGGGGCGCCTCACGCGGGGGCGGCGGCAGCGCCGGCCCGCCCGGGCCCCA
>NZ_CADEAU010000030.1 GCF_902825405.1 Micromonospora maritima
CGCCCACCGACCCCGGGCCGGGCCGGACGCTCGTCCCACCGCGATGGCGTCCACGGTGCGGAGCCGGCCGGCCCGCAACGCGGCCGCCCACGCGGTCACCGCCACCACCGCCAGGACCCCGCCGGCGGCCAGGACCGTCACCCACCAGGCGATCGTGGCGTTCGCCGAGCCGTAGAGCTGCTCGGTCTCGGCCAGCACCGGAAGCGCGATCAGGTTCCCGGTGACGGTTCCGGCGACCGCGCCGGCGGCGGCCGGCACCAGCGCCTGGGCGACGTAGGCGCGGACGATGCCGGCGGGTGTGCAGCCGAGCGCCTTGAGGATGCCGATGCGCCGGGTGGCGGCGCCGACCGTCCCGGCGACCACCGTGCCCACCACGAGCGTCGCCATGACGATGCCGAGCAGCGCGAACGCGATGAGGAACGGCACGAAGACGGCCGCGTCCTCGACGGCGTGCTGCCGCACGTCCAGCCACGACCGGGTGCCGGTGACCGCACCGGACGGCAACGTCGCCACCACGGCGTCGCGGCCGGCCGCGACCCCCGTCGCGGTGCGCGCGTCCGTGAACCGGTAGAGCATCTGGTAGCCGCCCGCGGTTCCCGGCCGGTCGAGTGCGCCGACGGCGGACGGCAGCACCCAGGCGGCGGCGGTGTCGCTGACGGACCGGGCCGTACCGACCACCGTGAACTCGGCGCCGTCGGGCGCGGTGAGGCGGGAGCCGGGCGGAATGCGGACGGCGCCGGCGCCCAGCACGAGTTCGTCCGGACGGGCCGGCCACCGTCCGTCGGCCAGCTCGACCCGGTCGACCGGGCCGGCGGGGTCGGTGCGGGCGACGACGCTCAGCGGCGGCAGCGGTATCCCCGCGCGATCGGTGAAGGCGACCACCACCACCCGGTACGGTCCGGCGGCGGCGACCACGCCCGGCGCCGAGGCCGACGCCGCGAGCTGCGCCTCCGTCACCGCGCCGGGGTCCGCCCGCACGGTCAGGTGGGCGCCGCGCTGGGCGGCGAACGCGTCGTCGAACGGCGCGTTCGACGCGACCAGCAGCCCGGCGCCGAGCACCGTCGCGCTGACCGCGGCCGCCGTCACCAGCCCGACGACGACGGTCTGCACCCGGCGGCGCCGCAGGCCGGACCGGACGACCCGGCCGAGGCCGCTCATCCGTCCCCCTCGACCCGGCCGTCGCGCAGGTGGATCGTGCGGCTGGCGCACGCCTCGGCCAGCCGCAGGTCGTGGGTGACCAGCACGATCGTCTGGCCGCTGCGGTGCAGCTCGTCGAGCAGGTGCCGCACGTCCTCGCCGGAGGCGGTGTCCAGCGCGCCGGTCGGCTCGTCGGCCAGCAGGAGCGCGGGGCGGTTGACCAGGGCGCGGGCGACGGCGACGCGCTGGCGCTCGCCGCCGGAGAGCCGTCCCGGGTACGCGTGCGCGTGCCGGCCGATGCCGAGCGAGTCCAGCAGGCGGGCCGCGTGTTCGCGCGACGCGCGTGCCGGGGCGCCGGCCAGCTGGGCGGGCAGCAGCACGTTGTCCAGGACGGTCAGGTCGTCGAGCAGGTTGAAGAACTGGAAGACCAGGCCCACGTTCGCCCGCCGGAAGCGGGCCGTGGCGGCCTCGCCGAGACGCTCCAGTCGCGTCCCCGCGACGGCCACCGTGCCCTCGTCCGGGCGGTCGAGGCCGGCGAGCAGGTTGAGCAGCGTGGACTTTCCGCTGCCGGACGGGCCGAGCACGGCGACGGACTCGCCCGGCCGAACCGTCAGCGAGACGTCGTGCAGCGCCGGCGGGCCCTCGCCGTAGCGGCGGGTCACCCCGCGCAGATGGATCACCGGTTCGGTCATGTGTCGCCCCTCGGGTCGGGCCGGTCGTCACGGACGTCGTGACGCTAGGGGCCGGTCCGCGGTTCGGGCATCGGTCCGGCGACGCACCGGCCGTACCGCCCAGGGTGGATCTTCGTTCGGGGTCATCCCTGCGATGTACACGCCCTGCACACCGTGGCTGATGCCGGCGCAGGCGCGCGGCGGCGAGAATGTCGGGTGTGAGGGGCATCGTGGCGACGGGACCGCTGCCGAGGCCGGGCTGGCGGGCGCTGCTGCTCGACGCCGCGCTGGCGGCGGCGCTCGGGCTGGTGTGCTTCCAGGCCGCCACGGACGACGCCGGAGTTCCGCCGCTGCCGCCGCCCCTGCCGCCGCTGGGGGTGCTGCCGGAGGTGCAGCCGGCGCAGCCCGGATCGACTCTCGGGGCGCTGCTGCTGGTCTTCGTCATGTGTGCGCCGCTGGTGCTGCGTCGTCGGTATCCGCTCGCGGTGTTCTGGGCGACGACGGCCGCCGCGGCACTGGTGCTGGCCACGGACGGGGCTCGCCAGCCGAAGCTCTACCCGGGTGTGGCGCTGACCTGCCTCGTCGCCGTCTACAGCGCGGCGGCGCACAGCCCGTACCGGCTGCCGGCGCTGGCGTCGGGCCCGGTGGCCGCGCTGCTCGCCGTGGCCCTGCGCGAGCAGCTGCCGGTCGAGGTCCCCGCGGACCGTCTGCCGTTCGTCCTGCTGGCTCCGCTGGTGGCCGTCGCCGGCGGTCACCACGTGTGGCGACGGCGCGCGGGTGAGGACCAGCAGCGGCTCACCGCCGAGGCCCGCGCCCACGAGGAGGCGTTGCGGGACGCGGTCGCCGGCGAGCGGGCCCGCATCGCCCGCGAACTGCACGACGTCGTGACGCACCACGTGAGCGTGATGGTCATCCAGGCCGGCGCGGCCCGGACGGTGCTCGACGCCGCACCGGACCAGGCCCGGGAGGCGCTGCTCGCCGTCGAGTCGACCGGCCGGTCCGCGCTGACCGAGCTGCGGCACGTGATGGGTCTGCTGGCCCAGACCGAACCCGACGCCCCGGAGGACCCCCAGCCCGGCATCGAGGGCCTGCCCGAGTTGATCGGGCGCGTGCGTGACGCCGGCGTGCCGGTCCACCTGAGCCTGTCGGGCGAGCGGCGACCGGTCAGCTCCGGCGTCGGGCTGACGGCCTACCGGGTGGTGCAGGAGGCGTTGACGAACATGGTCCGGCACGCGCCCGGCGCCACCGGCACCGTCGTCGTCGAGTATGCGCCGGACGTCCTGCGGATCGAGGTCGGCAACACCGAGCCCGGCATCCCGGCCGCGACCGGCGGGACGGGTGGGCGCGGCCTGATCGGGCTGCGGGAACGGCTCGCCGTCTACGGCGGGACGTTGCGGGCCGGCGCCCGGCCGGGTGCGGGTTACCAGGTCGAGGCGATGATCCCGTGGGAGGCGACATGACGGTACGGGTGGTGGTGGCCGACGATCAGGCGCTGGTCCGTACCGGGTTCCGCATGATCCTCACCGCCGGCGGGGTGGACGTGGTGGCCGAGGCCGCGACCGGCGCGGAGGCGATCGACGCGGTCCGGCGGACTCGACCCGACGTCGTGCTCATGGACGTGCGCATGCCGGAGGTCGACGGTCTCGAGGCCACCCGCCGCATCCTCACCGGGACCGCCGCGGCGCCGCGGATCATCATCCTCACCACCTTCGACCTGGACCAGTACGTCTACGCCGCGCTCGCGGCCGGCGCCAGCGGGTTCCTGCTCAAGGACGTGACGCCGGAGCACCTGGTGGCGGCCGTACGCATGGTCCAGGACGGCGACGCGTTGCTCGCGCCCGCCATCACCCGCCGCCTGGTGCGGCGCTTCGCCCGCCCGGATCCGCACACCGCGACGGTGCACCGCGACCTGGCCACGCTGACCCCGCGCGAGACGGAGGTCCTGCGCCTGCTGGCCGGTGGCCTCAGCAACGCCGAACTCGCCGACGCGCTCCACCTGTCCGAGGCGACCGTGAAGACCCACGTCGCCCGGATCCTCGCCAAGCTGGGTCTGCGCGACCGGGTCCAGGCCGTGGTGGTCGCCTACGAGACGGGCCTGGTCAGTCCCGGTACGCCGGAGGACTGACCGGAAGCGTCGTAGGTGTGGGACATCATGGCGGACATGGACTCTCTCGACACGCTGCCGAAGATCGGCGCGCCGGCGACGCGGGCGTTGCACGACGCCGGTTACACGACGCTGCGCCAGCTCGCCGGGGTGCCGCGCGCGGAACTGGCCGAGCTGCACGGCATGGGGCCCAAGGCGCTGCGGACCATCGAGGACGCGCTGGCGCGGCACGACCTCGGTCTGGGTTGACGCGGGCGGTTCCCGGGCCCGCGCCCACGGTCACGACGCCGGTCGGCGGCGCGCGAAGGCGTCGAGCTTGCCCCAGCGGCCGGGGATGTCCAGCAGCGTGATCCGGTCGAACGCGGGTGGCAGCGCCGGCCTGGTGGCGAGGTGGTCCTCGTGCGGCTCCAGGCCCAGCATGGTGCGGATGAGGAGCAGCGACGCCCCGCTCGACCAGGCCTGCGGGCTGCCGGCGGTCGGGTACCGGACCGGATACCTGGTGGTCCGGCGGTCGAAACCGCCGAACGCCTCGGGCAGGCGGCCCTCGAAGAAGCCCGCGGCCTGGATGATGCCCTCGGCGATGCGTCCCGCCTCGTCGGTCAGGCCGTAGCGGCGCAGGCCCCAGGCGATGAAGGAGTTGTCGAAGGGCCAGACGGTGCCGGTGTGGTAGCCGAGCGGGTTGTAGCGGCACTGCCCCTCCGCCAGCGTCCGGACGCCCCAGCCGGAGAACAGCGCCGGACTCATCAGGTGCGCGGCGATCCGCCCGGCGCGCTCCGGCGGGACGATGCCGCTCCACAGCAGATGTCCGATGTTGGAGGACAGGCTGTCCACCGGGTTGCCGTCGCCGTCGAGCGCGAGCGCGTAGTAGCCGCGATCCTCCAGCCAGAACTCCCGGTTGAACCGGTCGTACAGCGACGCCGCCTCACTCTCCAGGCGCTCGGCCAGGGCCGGGTCGTCCCAGAAGGTGCGCGCCAGCCGGGCCGCACGGATCTTGGCGTCGTAGGCGTAACCCTGCGTCTCGCACGTCGAACGGGGAAAGCTCGGCAGCCGGCCGTCGGCGTGGGAGATGCTGTCCCAGGAGTCCTTCCAGCACTGGTTGTCCAGGCCGGTGGAGCGGTTGCGGCGTTCGTACGAGACGTAGCCGGCGCCGGTGAGGTCGGCGTGCTGGTCCAGCCAGGCGAGGGCGGCACGCGCCTCCTGTTCGAGTTCGCGCACCAGGGCCGCGTCGCCGCTCCACCGCTCGTACTCGTCGAGCAGCACCAGGAACAGCGGGGTGGCGTCCACCGTCCCGTAGTACGGCGAGTGCGGTTGTTCCTCGAAGGCGGCGGACTCGCCGTAGCGCAGTTCGTGCAGGATCCGTCCGGGGTCCTCCTCCAGCACGTCGTCGGTGCGCGCACCCTGGAGCGAGGCGAGGATCCGCAGGGTGGTCGGTGCCAGCGACGGCGTGAACGGCAGCGCCTGGAGGCAGGTCAGCAGGCTGTCCCGGCCGAAGAGGGTCATGAACCAGGGCAGCCCGGCGGCGGGCACGGTGGCGCCGCCGAGGGAGAGCGGCGCGAACCGCAGCGCCGCCAGATCCACCAGACTGCGCTCGTAGACCTGGCGCAGCACCGGGCTGTCGGTGTCCAACGTCGGGGCCGCCGCCACCCAGGCCCGTACGCTGTCCGGCAGGGTCGACGCGTCCGGCCGCAGGGCCCGGGGGCCGGACCGCAGGTCGACGCCGTCGGGCCGCAGCGCCCTCATCTCGGCGCGTACCTCGACGGTCCAGCTGGACCCGGCGGCCAGCCGGATCGGGAAGTGGAGGTGTTCCGGGGTGAAGGTCGCCGGTTCACTGGCCGTGAGGACGATCTCCCGCTGGAAGGTGCCCCGGCGGTAGCCCAGCCGCAGCTCGTCCGGCGTGACCTGGGCGTAGCGCTCGCCCACCTTCGTGCCGGCATCGAACTTGATCTCGAAGATGTCGGCGAAGTCGGCGTCCACCTCGAGCCCCACGGTGAGGTCCAGGTCCGACTCGCCGTAGTTGAAGACGGTGACGACCTCGACCAGGTCGGCGCCGATGCGGCGGCGCCGGATCGCGGACACGTCCGCCTGGACGTAGTCCACCTCGCCGCCGGGGACGAGGAAGAACGCCACCTCGAAGTACTGGCTGTCGTCGACCGACAGGGCGGTCATCCGCTCGCCGTCGACGGTGAGTACCCAACGTGACAGGTACCGCGTGTCGGCGGCGAACAGACCCACGGGCGCGGCCGACGACGCCTCGATGTCCCCGCTGCTGTCGGAGACGACGAACGTGTTGCCGTCGATGCACGACACCGTGCCGGGTACGTCCCTCACGTGCCGCCCCCACCGTGCCGGGCGTTCGCCGCCGGGAGCAACCGACCGATCCGCAGCGCCAGCGCGAGGTCCCCGTCGACCAGGATCTCGCCCCGGTTGATCGCCGCGAGTCCGTTCATCCCGCCCGCGACCATCGCCTCGGCCGTCTGCTCGGACATCGTGACGACGGTCGAGGCGGGGCTGTCGTCCTCGGTGACCCGCAGCCGCCCGCGGTCGATGTCGAGCCGCCAGTGGCGCAGGCCCCGCTCGCCCCGGATGTCGAACCGCACGCTGCCGCTGACCTTGACGAGCCGGTCCTCCGCGCCGTCGCGGCGCAGACGGTCGAAGAAGGCGTCGACCGACATCACCCGTGCCTCCTCGTGGCCACCCTGCGGGGTCGTCGCCTACCCGTCTGATGGCGGCGCTAACGCCGGTCCGGCCACCCCGGAAGTGGACGTGCGGGACAGGGGTGCAACAAACCTGCACATCTGAACTGTTGCCTTGACGGTAAGCGCTTTCTTAGCCTGTGTTTCATCGATGTTTCGGTCCTCGATCGGGGCCGGGGATGCGCGCGCGAAGCCACTCGCGGTGCCGGAATGTGAGCAGCTCCGGGCCGTGTCCACTCTCGAGGAGACGTAGTGAGAAGCGTAGTGCGACACAAGTACCTCGCCGGCGTCACCGCCGCCGTGGCCGTGACCGCGGTCGCCGCGGTGCTGCCGATGACGCACGCGTCGGGCGCATCCGACGCACCGAATTCCCAATTGATCAACATCAATGCCGTAAATCTCAGTCTCGGGGCCGGCGCCGACGGCTCCAGCAAGGCCGGTGGCACCAGTTACGGCAACGTGGTGGACGGCGACATGGGCACCTACTGGTCGCCGGCCGGCACGACCGGCCGCATCTCGGTCAAGTGGGGCTCGGCCACCACGGTGGCCTCGGTCGCCATCCGGGAAGCAGCGGGCGCGGTCGGCGTGATCGGCTCCTGGCGGGTGGTCAACAACGACACCGGGGCCGTCCTGGCCACCGGCACCGGCGCCGGGGCCGTGGCGTTCGCCGCGACCTCGCTGCGGAAGATCAACTTCGAGATCACCAGCGCGACGGGGACGCCGAGGGTCGCCGAGTTCGAGACGTACGCCACCGGGGCGACCACCCCGCCGCCGACCACCCCGCCACCCACCGGCGGGCCGACCACCCCTCCGCCGAGCACGCCGCCGCCGTCGAGCGGCGCGCTGTACGTGGCGCCGACCGGCACCGACGGCGCGGCCGGCACGCAGGCGAACCCGACCACGCTCACCTCCGCGATCGGCCGGATCGCCGCCGGCGGCACGATCTACCTGCGCGGGGGCACCTACCGCTATACGCAGACCGTCACCATCGGCCAGGGCAACAACGGCACGTCGAGCGCGCGCAAGAACCTCTTCGCCTACCCGGGTGAGACCCCGGTCCTGAACTTCTCGGCGCAGAGCGAGGCCCCGGCGAACCGTGGCCTGCAGATCGGCGGGTCGTACTGGCACATCCGCGGCATCGTCGTCGAACGGGCCGGGGACAACGGCATCCTGCTCGCCGGCAACAACAACATCGTCGAACGCGTGGTGACCCGCCACAACCGGGACTCGGGGCTGCAACTGTCCCGGTTGGTCGCCGACGCACCCCGCGACCAGTGGCCCTCGAACAACCTCGTCGTCAGCACCGAGTCGCACGACAACGTCGACTCGGACGGCGAGGACGCCGACGGGTTCGCCCCGAAGCTCACCGTCGGCCCGGGCAACGTCTTCCGCTACACCGTGTCCCACAACAACATCGACGACGGCTACGACCTCTACACCAAGAGCGACACCGGAGCCATCGGCCCGGTGACCATCGAGTCCTCCCTCGCCTACGACAACGGCACCCTCAGCAACGGCGGCCAGGCCGGCAACGGCGACCGCAACGGGTTCAAGCTCGGCGGCGAGGACATCGGGGTGAACCACACCGTCCGGGGCAACATCGCCTACCGCAACGGCCAGCACGGGTTCACCTACAACCGCAACCTCGGCTCGATGACGGTGTCGAACAACGCCAGCATCGACAACACCGAGCGCAACTTCACCTTCGACGGCGGTTCCTCGGTGTTCCGGAACAACACCTCCTGCGACGGCGGCGCGAACGACCGGATCGTCGGCAACTCCGACAGCTCGAACCAGTTCTGGTCCGGCACCAACGGATCCCGGTGCTCCTCGTACACCGGGGCCCTGGGCTGGTCCTTCGCGGCCGACGGCCGACTGGTCGTGACCTTCGGCGGCAGGGTGGTCACCCCCTAGCCGGACGGGCGACGCCGGCGTCACCGCCACGGTGACGCCGGCGTCGGCCGACAGCGGCGGCGGGTGGGGGAGCGGCGGCGACCGGGCCCACCGCGTGGCATGCTCGCCGTGATGACCGCCGAGCGACCGTACGACCCCCGCGCGCGCCGCCGCGCGGTCCGCGTCGCGTGGATCGTCGGCGTGCTCGGGGCGCTGGTCGCCGCCGCGGTGGTCGTGGTCCCACTGCTGCGGCCGGGCCCACGGCCGGTCTTCCAACTGCCGGTGGCCTGCGGCGAGACGTGGCGGCTGTCCACCTACCCCGGGCACGACGACTACGACGTCGACCTGTTCCCGACCACGGGTGAGGCGTGGGGCCGGCCGGTGCTGGCCTCCGCCGACGGCACGGTCACCGTGGCGGGGATCAACGGCTCGCTTGGTGGTCGCACGCCGCAGGACCCGGACGGGCCGAGGGGGCGCGGCGGCGGCTACTGGGTCAAGATCGACCATGGTGGGAGGTGGGAGACGCAGTACCTGCACCTGCTCGAACCGCCGTCGGTGCGGGCCGGCCAGCGGGTGGCCCGGGGCGACCATCTCGGGCGCGTCGGCAGCACCGGGAACTCCGGCGCCCCGCACCTGCACTACGAGCAGCGCCGGGGCTGGGAGAAGGTGGAGACCCACTTCGACGGCGTGCCGTCCGGCATCACCTCCGACGACCGCGAGTACACGGTCCGGCTCACCAGCGCGAACTGCCCCCCGAACCGACCCTGATCCGACCCGGCGGGCACGGACGCGGGCTCACCGCGGGCGCTCGCTCCGGGACCTCCCGATCGGGCCGAGGTGGGTGTGCTCGAATCCCTCGGCCGTCTTCAGGCCGTAGCCGAGGGCGCGGTCGACGGCGATGTGGAACACCCACGCGACGGCCAGGACGCCGAGCCAGTCGATCCGGTCGCCGAACCCGGCAGCGGCCACGGCCACCGCGCCGAGCGCCGCCGGCAGGGTGTAGGAGTGCGCCAGGTTGTAGCAGCGGGCGCCCACGCGTGGCCCGCGCAGGTAGCCGAGCATGGACAGGTCGAAGACGAGGAAGAGAGCCAGCAGCGACCACCACGGGTAGCCGGCGGCGACGGTCACGACGACGGCGAGGGCCGCGACGGCGAGGGCCTCGACACGCTGCGCCGCCACCGGGCTCGGGAACGGCATCGCGCACCTCGATCTGTCGCGGGGTCGGACGGTCGCGCAACGAGCCTAGCCGCGCCCCGTGGCGACGGCCCTCCCTTCGCGCCCGCCTCGTTCCGTTCATCTCGACGTCGCCCCGTCGGATCCGAGCGGGCCCAGCCGTGCAGGCGCGGCGCACCCGACGGTCCGCCGCGTTGCCCGGTCGGGTCGGTGCTCCATGATCGTGTCTCCGACCACGGATCCCTCGGGCGACGGGGAAGTTCTACCGCCGATCCGTCGTGTCACGTCGCTCGTGCCGGGTAGTCCCGCCCCGCGGGCTCCACGCTCCGTTGCCGGGAACGACCAGCGGGCTCCGGGGCGTTGCACTAATACCCCCTGGGGGTATAGATTCGGTCCGGAGGTGGATCCGATGACTCGTCACGACGCCGACCACGGCCCGCACCGGCACGACGGCCCCGGCGGCGGACACGACAAGCACGCCGGGCACGACCCGGAGCAGTTCCGGCGCAAGTTCTGGCTGAGCCTGGCACTGACCGTGCCGATCGTGGCCACCAGCCACATGGTCATGGACTGGTTCGGCTACCGGCTGGACCTCCCCGGCACGACCTGGGTCGGGCCGGTCCTCGGGACGGTGGTGTTCGCCTACGGAGGCTGGCCGTTCCTGGTCGGCGGCGTGCGCGAGATCCGCGACCGGGCGCCCGGCATGATGCTGCTCATCTCGATGGCGATCACCGTCGCCTACGCCGCGTCGCTGGCCACCAGCCTCGGCGGGTTCAGCCTCGACTTCTGGTGGGAGCTGGCGGCGCTGGTGACCATCATGCTGCTGGGCCACTGGCAGGAGATGAAGGCGATCGGTCAGGCCCAGGGCGCCCTGGCCGCCCTCGCCGCGCTGCTGCCCGACGACGCCGAACGCCTCGACGACGCCGGCCACGCCCACCCCGTCCCGGTCGGTGACCTGCGGGTCGGTGACGTGGTGCTGGTCCGTTCCGGTGGCCGGGTGCCAGCCGACGGGCGGATCGTCGACGGCGCCGCCGAACTGGACGAATCGATGATCACGGGGGAGTCCCGACCGGTCCCGCGCGCCGCCGGGGACCGGGTGGTCGCCGGCACCGTGGCCACCGACTCCGCCCTGCGGGTACGCGTCGACGCCGTCGGCGAGGACACCGCCCTCGCCGGTATCGGCCGGCTCGTCGCCGAGGCGCAGAGCTCCGCCGGCCGGGCACAGGTGCTGGCCGACCGCTTCGCCGCCTGGCTGTTCTATCTCGCCACCGCCGCGGCGCTGATCACGTTCGGCACGTGGTGGGCGCTCGGCGACCTCGACCAGGCCGTGGTCCGCACCGTCACCGTCCTGGTCATCGCCTGCCCCCACGCCCTCGGACTGGCCATCCCGCTGGTGATCGCGCTGTCGACGGCCGTCTCCGCCCGAGCCGGCATCCTCGTCAAGGACCGGACCGCCCTCGAACGCATGCGGGGGGTGGACGCGGTGCTGTTCGACAAGACCGGCACCCTGACCAGGGGAGCGCACGCCCTCACCGCCGTCGCCGCCACCGCCGGCCGCGCCGAGGACGACGTGCTGCGGATCGCCGGCGCGGTCGAGGCCGACAGCGAGCATCCCCTCGCGCGCGCCCTGACCGCCGCCGCGCACGACCGCGGCCCGACGCCCCCGGCCCGCGACTTCCGGTCCCTGACCGGTCGGGGTGTGCGGGCCGTCGTCGACGACACCGCGTACGCCGTCGGCGGCCCCGCCCTGTTGCGGGAACTCGGCGCCACCGTCCCCGCCGACCTCGACGCCGCCAGCGCCCGCTGGTCGGCCCGGGGCGCCGCGGTCCTGCACCTGGTACGGCTGCCCGCCGACGGCCGCCCCGAACCGGTGGGCGCGTTCGCGCTCGAGGACGAGGTGCGCCCGGAAGCCCGCCAGGCCATCACGGAACTGCGCGAGCAGGGCGTCCGGAAGATCGCCATGATCACCGGCGACGCCCGCCCGGTCGCCGAGGCGGTCGCGGCCGACCTGGGCTTCCGGCCCGGCGTGGACGAGGTGTTCGCCGAGGTCCTGCCCGCCGACAAGGACCACGCCGTGGCCGAGCTGCGGGCGCGGGGCCTGACGGTGGCCATGGTCGGCGACGGGGTCAACGACGCCCCCGCCCTGGCCCGCGCCGACGTCGGCATCGCCATCGGCGCCGGCACCGACGTGGCCATCGAGTCCGCGGGCGTGGTCCTCGCCTCGTCCGACCCGCGCGGGGTCACCGGCGTGATCCGGCTCTCCCGCGCCTCCTACCGCAAGATGGTGCAGAACCTCGCCTGGGCCGCCGGCTACAACGTCGTGGCCATCCCCCTCGCCGCCGGTGTCCTGGCCTGGGCGGGCGTCGCGCTGAGCCCGGCCGTCGGCGCGGTGCTGATGTCCGCCTCCACCATCGTCGTGGCGCTCAACGCCCAACTGCTGCGTCGCGTACGCCTCAGCCCCTCGTCGGACTGAGGCGCACGCGACCGCGACCGGCCGAACGTCCGGGGACGGATCGGTGGTTCGGCTCGATCCCGTCCCCGGCCCGATCGGGGTACCCGGCGGTAGGTCGCCTGCTCCTAAGCTCTCCGGCGTGCGCCTGCCCAAGATCCCCTCACTGCCCGGGGTGCCGAGCTACGACCTCGTTGACCACTACCCCGATCTCGCGCCGCTGCGTCGGGCACTGCGCGCCCGGGACTGGCCGGGCGTCGTCGCGTACTTCGACCGGTTGCCCGAGCACGACGACCCGACCGTCGCCACCGCCATGGTCGCCGAGACGAGGGGCGTGGAGACGTTCCTGCGCGAGGCGGGCGGCGGCCCCGCCGAGTCCACCCTGGCCGGTACGCTGCTCGGCGCCCGCCTGGTGTGGATGGCGTGGCAGGCCCGGGGGTCGGCGCGCGCCCGGCACACCAGCAGCCGACAGTTCGCCTCGTTCCACCAGATCCTGCACGAGGCCGAGCGGGTGCTCGCCGAGGTGACCGCGGAGGAGCCAGGCAACATCGCGGCGTGGACGGCGCGGCTGCGCACCGCCCGGGGCCTGGGAATGGGGCAGGCGGAGGCGAACCGTCGGTACGAGCGTGCGGCGAAGGCCCGGCCGGATCCGTTCTTCGCCCAGCTGACCCACGTCCAGCAGCTGTGCCCGAAGTGGGGCGGTTCGCTGGACCGGTTGCTCGGCTTCGCGCGGCACTGCGCGCAGACGGCACCGCCCGGTTCGCTCAACGCGGCGGCCGTCGCCGACGCCCACCTGGAGGTCGCGTACGAGTCGGGCATCGCCCACCTGCGGTCGCCGGCCGTGCTGCACGAGATCCGCGGCGCCGTGGCCCGATCCGTCGGGCACCCGGACTACCGGCCCGTGCACGGCTGGGTCCAGGCGGAGTGCAGCTTCTCGTACGTCCTCTGGCTCGCCGGTGACCCGGCCGGCGCCGCCGCCCGACTGGCGGCGCTCGGCAACCGCGTCACGATCTACCCCTGGGGCAGTGCCGGGGAGCTCAGGACCGCCCGGCGCAAGCTCCGGGGAACTGCCGCCCGATGATCCGGCACGGCCCACCGCCCCGCCCGGGTAGGTTCGCCGCATGAGTGAGGACACGTTCCGGTCGGTCGAGATCGATCGCACCAGCGTCGGGCGCTACGTCGTGCGCAACGCCCGTGGCGGCGAGATGTCGATGGGAACGGGGGAGGACGACACCTTCACCCCGGTCGAACTGCTGCTGGCCGCCCTCGGCGGCTGCACCGCCGTCGACGTCGACCACGTCACCAGTCGGCGCGCCGAACCGACGGGGTTCACCGTCACGGTGAGCGGCGACAAGATCCGCGATCCGGAACTCGGGAACCGGATGCGGGACCTCACCGTCACCTTCGCGGTGACGTTCCCGCCCGGCCCGGACGGCGACCGGGCCCGGGAGGCACTGCCCCGCTCGTTGCGGCAGTCGCACGACCGGCTCTGCACCGTCTCCCGGACTGTGGAACTGGGCACGCCCGTCTCCGTCCGGGAAGCCGCCGACCAGGGCGCGACCCAATCACGGTGAGCCAGACGTGGGCGTGGGCGAGAAGCGTCGGAGAGGCTCCGTAGGCCCCGCACGGTTAACGCGTGACTACGCCTCCGCGCCGTCCGACTTCCCGGATGGGCGGTGATGCGCGGTCCGGCCCGTCCGTGACGGGCCGCGGTGGCGACCTCCGCCCGCCAGAATGGTCGGGTGGATGCTCAGCTGCTGACGGCCGTGCGGGCGGGTGACGCCAGGTCCACCGACGCGCTCCTGCGGGCCGTGCCGGCGGACGTGCTGGCGGGAGCGGACGGCAGCGCGTTGCTCCGCGCGGCGACGGTTGCCGGGCACACCGACGTCGTCGCGACCCTGCTGGACGCGGGCGTGGACCCGAACCGGATCTGGGCGGACGGCACCGATCCGGTGTCCTGGGCGGCCGACCACGGCCTGAGTGAACTCCTGCAGGAGCTGCTGAGGAGCGACCTGGCGCCCTGGCGGAAGCCGCTGCGGGAGGACGCGGTCCGCAGGGCCCTCGACGTCGCGCGGCGGTGGCTGGGCGTGGACCCGGCCCGGGAGTTGCGTCGCCGGCTGGGCGCTGCTCCGGACGAGCCGGTCGTGGTGGAGCGGGAGCGCATCCCGGTCACCGACTCGGGCCCGCATGCCACCCGGATCCGGGTCAGGGCGGCGGACGGGCGGTTTGCCGAGGTGCAGACCTCGCACCGGGCGATCGTCACCCACCTCGAAGGCCGCCTCGGCACACCCGCCCACCCCGACGAGCTGTTGGCCCGTGCCCTCCACTTCGCGGACCCGGGTTCCTGCGACTGGGTCGAGTCCCAGACCGTGCTGACGGACGGCCGGGACCCGGAGGAGACGTTCCGCTGGGCGGAGAAGCTCGTGGCACACCCCTGCGTCGACACGAGACGGTTCGCGGCGGAGGTGGTGCACCGGCTGAGTTTCGTGGAGCGCCCCTTCCAGACCCGGGCGGTGGAGGTGCTCCGGCCGCGGCTGCGCGCCGAGGCGGATCCGATCGCCCTGGACAGGGTGATCGGCGCGTTCGCCGAGTACACCGGTTCCGGGGACCCGACGGACCTCCTGCCCCACGCCCGTCACCCCGAGCCGGAGATCCGCCGCCGGGTGGCCGGCGAACTCGGCGCGGCCCTCGGCGATCTCCGTACGCCGTCCCGTTCCGCCCGGACGCCGAGGTCGGGCGACATCCGGTCCGACGTGGTGGCGGCCCTGATCGTGCTGGCGTCGGACGGTGACGGTCCCACCCGCGCCAACGCGCTACTGGCCCTGGCCGAGTCCGACGTTGACACCGCGCAGGTCCGCGACCTCCTGACCGCCCGCCTGGCCGACGACGACCAGGACGCGAGGTTCCAGGCTGCCGTCGGTCTCGCGCTGCGCGCCGATCCGGAGGGTGGGCGCGCCCTGCGCCGGATCGGCGCCGGCGCCGGGGACGACATCCGGCTGGCCGAGCGGGTCCACTGGGCGCAGCGGCGTCTGGCACGTCGGGCCACCGAGCGGCCGCCGACCTGAGCGGGCCACCAGCGCGTCGGACGGGCTCGGAGCTGACCGTCAGTCGACGGGCCGGCCCCAGCGACGCGGAATGGCCGGCGGCGAGGACGTGTCCCTGCCGCAACGGCAGCCAGGAAGGCCGAAGGCCGGTGGCCCGGGACGGCCCGGCGGTCACCGGTCGCGCGCCGACCGGCGGGACAGCCACCATCCGACGTACGCGAGCGTGAGGACGACCGCGGTGGCGAGCAGATACCACTGGAACCGGTGCAGGTCCACGACGAGGGCGCGCAGGTGGTCGCCGGCCGTGTAACCGACGGTCGTCCACAACCCCACCCAGGCGGCGGCGCCTATCGCGTTGTAGAGCACGAAGCGTGGCCAGGGCATGCCGGTGGCTCCGGCGACGACGCCGTTGAACTGCCGCAGGCCGTCGACGAAGCGGGCCGCCGCGACGAGTTTCGGGCCGTGGCGGTTCATCACCGCCTCCATCCGCGCGTACCGCTGCGGGGTGAGCCGCAGCCGGCGGCCGTGGCGCAGGATCAGCCGGCGCCCGCCGTAACGACCGATCAGGTAGCCGACGCTGTCACCGGCCACCGCCGCCAGGAACGCGGTGACCGCCACTCCGGCGACGGACAGCCGGCCGTGCGTCGCGTATCCGGCGCCGAGGACGATCGCGGTCTGACCGGGCGTGGGTACGCCGAAGCCCTCCGCGCCGACGAGGAGGGCGAGGCCCGGGTAGCCGTAGTGGCCGACCAGGCCGGTGAGGGCGTGGAACGGGTTCACCGGCCGGCGGCGGTCGTGCCGCCCGAGACGTCCTCGTCCACCAACCCATCCCTCCGGTCACCGCCCCGCCTGAGGCTCACCCGCAGGTCAGCCTAGCTCTGACGGCCGTCGCCGTGGTCATGCACGCGGCCGCCGTACCCCGGCCCTCGGGCTCCTGCTCGTCCTGCTGATATGCGGCATGCCGGTGCGGACATGGGCCACCGACGAGTTGGTCGACCACCTCGACCGGCTCCGGGCGGACCGGCCGGAGGAGTCCGGGACCCCGCCGCCGGTCCGCACGCCCTGACCCGGCCGGCCGGTCAGCGACGTTGCTGGCAGGGCACGCAGAAGCGGGCCGCGGGCCGGATCTCCAGCCGCGCGGCGGGGATGTCGTGACCGCACCGCGGGCAGACGCCGTACGTGCCCTCGGACATCCGCCTCAGCGCCCCGGCGGTGTCCGCGACACCCTGTCGGGCGGCCTCGACCAGCCGGCGCAGGGTGTCCTGGTCGTGGCCGCCGTGGTCCGGCTGCCGGGCCGCCGCGGTCAGCTCCGAGAGCTGACCGGTGTGGTCGTCGAACTGCCGCTCCAGCAGTTCGCGCAGCGTCGCGGTGCGGTCGTCCAGGGTGTGCGTCATCGTCGGTGGTCCTTTCTCGGGGAGGGTGGTTCGGGCTCAGGCGAGGTGTCGCCGCGCCGACAGCGCGGCCAGGCCGGCGCCGGTGAGCGCGGCGGTACGCGGTGCGGCGGCCCGGTGGACGGTCGCGCCGAGGGTGGCGACCATCCGCGCGGTCAGGTCCGGTCGGGTGGCGCCGTCCCCGACGACGAGCACGCCCCGGGCCAGGGCGGTGCGGACCAGGGGCCGGACCGCCGGCTCGGAGCGCAGTTCGCCCACCAGCCCGGACACGGTGGTCGCGAGCATCGCGGCGGTCACCGCGTGGTTGAGGTCCCGGGTGCCGACCTCGGCCCGCCGGGCGGCGACGACCCGGCCGTCGTCGAGGACGGCCACCTCGGTGAGCTGGGCGCCGATGTCGGCCAGCAACAGGGTGCCGGCGGCGGCTCCGGCGCCCACGGCGCCCGCCCGGACGCTGTCGACGAACAACAGCCGCGACGGCGCGAGCACGGCGGTGAGGACGCGGCGTGCCGCTTCCTGGTCGGCCGGCGCGCTCAGGACCGGACGGCAGGCCACGACGAGCGCCCCCACCGGCACCGGGGCGCGATGGTCGCGCAGGAGCCGGCGCAGCTCGGCCGTGCAGGCCGGGACGTCCACGACCCGGCCACGCCGGACGACCGGCGTCCGCAGGCCGTGGCCGACCGGCGTGCTCAGCACCCGACCGGGCTCCAGCCAGACCCGCAGGTGGGCGCTGCCGAGGTCCACGGCGATCGGCTGTGGACGGTCGGCCAGCGGCCGGCGGGCGGTGTGGGACCGGCCGGCAAGCATCCCGGTGGCCGACGGAAGACGACCGGACGTGACGTAGCCGGACATACCGACCTCTCTCAGGGTGGGTGAACGGGAAGGAAGGGGGCGCGGACCGCGCCGGACCCGACGGGGCCGGGGAAAGGGCGACGCTCAGCGGCGTCGGCGGGCGCCGACGGAGGGGGAGACGCGCGGGTCGCGTCCGCCGCCGGCGGGACCCGGCGGCGGGGCCGCCCCGGGCGGGGACAGCGGCGCGGGACCGGCGGACACCGGGGGCGAAGCCACCGACGTACGGGTCATGATCACCGCCTCCTCGCTGCTCGGGTACGTGTCGGACCCCCAGCGTCGCCGGGGCCGACGTGGGCCGGCAGTGCGCGCGGCCGGCCAACAACGGGCCGCCTGATTGCCGGCGGCCGGAGGGCAGACCCGCGCGTTCCTGCGCGAATCCGCTGCTCAGGGCCGCTCCGGCGGTCCGGAACGTCGGTGGATCGTCGGCGTCGCATGGGGGAGGGCCGAGGCTATGGTTGGCCTCATGCGGGACCAGCGGCACCTACCGACCGTCGAGTGGCCACTCGCGCTGTCGATGCTTGCGGTGCCCGCACGACCGTCCACCGCGTTGCCGTAGCGCCGTCCCGCTCCCGGTCGGCTCTGCGCAGCCGTCACCGAAGGAGCCCTGCCGTGATCATCGAACGCACGACCCTCCCCGGCGTCGGGGTGCGGCACGCCTTCACCACCGAACAGGGCCGGCGGATCGCCGTGATCGAGTACCGGGTGGGCGGTCGCCGGGACGTCGTCCACGACGACCCGACCGATCCCGACCGCATGATCGGCGTGACCCTCACCCCCGCCGAGGCGTCGGCCCTGGCCACCCTGCTGGGCTTCCCCGAACTGGTCGCCGTCCCCGCCTGACCCGCTACACCGGCAACGGCCGGCGTGGCCAGTCCAGGGCCCGCGCGCCGAGCACGGCGGCGTGCAGGGTGAACCGGTCCCGGGCGTCGGCGGGGTCATAGCCGCTCAACGCCCGGATCCGGCCCAGCCGGTAGGTGACGGTGCGGACCGACACGTGCAGCCGGCGGGCCGCCTCGGTGGCGACCTCGCCGCACGCGAAGTACTCGGCGAGGGTGTCCAGCAGCGGCTCGGCGCCGCCCCGGGCCTGACCCAGCGGGGTCAGCACGGCCCGGACCAGGTCCACCATCGCCGGCTGGTCGCGCAGTAGGACGCGGTAGATGAGCAGGTCGTGCGCGTCGATCACGGATGCGCCGGAGTGCAGCCGCCGCGCCGTGGTCAACGCCTCCCGGGCCTCCTCGTAGGACCGGGCGATGCCGTAGAGCCCCGGGTGCGGCGACCCACCGCCACCTGCCACGGCCGGTCCCGCACCAGGCGGTCCAGCTCGCCGTGCATCAACGTGCCCAGGTCGCCCGACGGGCCACCGCCGCGCGCCCCGCCGGGCGTCGCCGCGTCCGCCGGGGCGATCACCACGAGCAGGCCCTCCTTCGTGGCCACCAGCACGTCCCGGTCGCCGAGCCGGTCGAACACCACCCGCTCCAGCGTGCTGATCGCCGCCTCGGTGTCCGGCAGTCGGCGACCCGGCGCGGCGAGCGCGACCTGGTGCACGCGGGCCAGGTCGAGCCCGAACGGTTCGGCCCGCTCCACCAGCCCACCCAGGTCGGAGTCGCCGCGCAGCAGGTCGTCGACGAGTTCGCGGCGCAACGCCTCCTCGCGGCGGACCAGGTCCCGACGGGCCGCCGCGTAGCCCTCGGCGAGGGTGGCCACGGCCGTGTCCACCACGTGCAGGACCGCGTCCGCCGCGGCGCGTACGGTCTCGCTCTCGGCGGACCGGTCCAGATGTGGCAACTGCCGCCAGAGCAGCCGCGCCGCGGACAGGTAGAGGCGGACCGCGCGACCGGCCGACACGCCCTGCTCGGCCGCCCGCCGGCCGAGGACCTCCACCGCGTCGAGTTCGCCCCGACGCGGCCGCCGGCCGGTCACCGCCGCGTCGGTCAGCAGCCGGAGATAGTCGCCGAGCAGTTCCACGGGCGCGCCACCGGCGTCGGCGGCGGCCTCCCGGGCCACCTCCGTCAACCACGTCTCGTCGCCCCGGCGCCCGGCCGGCCCCGGTCGACCGGCGCTGTCGGTCATCACGCTCTCCCCGTGCGGGGCCGGAACCGGACACCGACCCGATCTGCCCAGGGTAGGCGGCCGGGTGGCGCCCCGGGCTCGACCGCCCTCAGGCGAGTTCGGCGTCCCGGGCCGCCATGGCCTCCTGCCGACCGGCCTCCTCGCGCAGCACGGCGCAGTGCAACCACAGGTCCGGGATCCCGAAGGCGTCCACGAGCGTACGCATGTGCGGCCGCAACTCCTTGAGCAGCCCGTTCACGACCGCGGTGATCGCCTTGGAGCGCGCCGGCGTCAGGCGGCCGTGCTCCAGGAACCATCCCCTGTCGGCCTCGATCACGCTGAGCGCGTACAGGTCGCAGACGCGGGCGAGCAGCGCCTGCGCGGCCGGGTCCGTGGTGCGTTCGATGCCGGCGACGAACGCCTCCAGGGCGATCCGGTCGACGTGCGCGGCGGCGACCGCGAGAACGTGGTCCTGGACGTCGTTGAAGATGTCGAAGGGCCGGTCCTTCTTCGTCGTCGCGCCGTTGCGCAGGCGCCGCACCGCGCCGTCGAGCAGGTGCCTCTCGCGGTCCTCGAAGAGCGTGAGCTGCCAGCCGCGGTCGGTGACGGCGACCTCCTCGTCCCGGCCGGGCACGGAGCCCACCAGTCGCTCGATGAGCGAACGGGCCGCGGTGCGTTCGAGGACCATCTCGCGGACCTGGTCGGCGACGAAGGAGGCCCGCCCCCACCCGTCCAGGGAGCCGAACTCGTCCCGGTAGCCGGTGAGCAGCCCCTTGGCCACCAGTTGCAGCAGCACCGTGTTGTCGCCCTCGAACGTGGTGAACACGTCGGTGTCGGCCTTGAGGCCGGGCAGCCGGTTCTCGGCCAGGTAGCCCGCGCCGCCGCACGCCTCGCGGCACATCTGGATGGTCCGGGTGGCGTGCCAGGTCTGGCGGGCCTTCAGGCCGGCGGCCCGCGACTCCAGCTCCCGCTGCCGGTGCTCGTCGACCGGGTCACCGCCGCCCTGCACCTCGGTGAGCGTCGTGACCAGCTCGGTCTGGGCGAAGTGCAGGGCGTACGTGGTGGCCAGCGCGGGCAGCAGCTTGCGCTGGTGGGCCAGGTAGTCGTTGAGCAGCACCTCACGGTCGGCGTCGGGCGCGCCGAACTGACGGCGCACGTCGCCGTAGCGGATCGCGATGGTCAGCGCCGAGCGGGTGGCCGCGGACGCGGCGCCGCCCACGCTGACCCGGCCCCGGACCAGGGTGCCGAGCATGGTGAAGAAGCGCCGCGAGTCGTTCTCGACCGGGCTGGAGTAGGTGCCGTCCTCGGCCACCTGGGCGTACCGGTCCAACAGCATGTCCCGCGGCACCCGGACGTGGTGGAAGCTGAGCCGACCGTTGTCCACGCCGAGCAGGCCGGCCTTGGGCCCGGCGTCCTCGATGGTCACGCCCGGCATCGGTCGGCCCCGCTCGTCGCGGATCGGGACCAGCCACGCGTGCACGCCGTGCCGCCGCCCCTCGATGACGAGCTGGGCGAAGACCACCGCCATCCGGCCGTCCCGGGCCGCGTTGCCGATGTAGTCCTTACGGGCCGCCTCGTGCGGGGTGTGCAGGTCGAAGGCCCCCGTACGGGGGTCGTACACGCAGGTGGTGCGCAGTTGCTGCACGTCGGACCCGTGACCCGTCTCGGTCATCGCGAAGCAGCCCAGGAGCCGGGCGGAGACGATGTCGGACAGGTAGGCGTCGTGGTGCCGCTCGGTGCCCAGGGCCATCACCGCGCCGCCGAACAGCCCCCACTGCACCCCGGCCTTGACCATCAGCGACAGGTCGACCTGCGCCAGCATCTCGCTGGCCACGATCGAGCCGCCGATGTCGGAGCGGCCGCCGTACGCGGCGGGGAACGCCGACGGCATGCCCGCCTCGGTCGGCAGCTCGCCGAGCAGCCGGGTGATCCGCGCGCGTGCCTCGTCGCCGGTCTCGCCGTACACCGGGAGGAAGCGCTCGTCGAGCTGCGTCCGGTGCGCGTCGCGGACCGCCGCCCACGGCCCGTCCAGCACCTCGCGCAGGCGGGCCGGGTCGACGGGGCCGGGCACGTGGGTCATGACCACCTCGGTAGACGACGTCATGGTTACCGGTCGTACCCACTCAACGGTCGCGGCCACGTCGGCGACGCGGTGAGTGTGATCACGAACGCGTCGCCCGGCTCCGGGGGCAATTCCCTGGACCGAGCCGGGTGCGTCGGCGAGCATGGGCGGGTGGGACCGGGGACGAGGCTGCCGCTGCAGGGTGGGCTGCCGCCGGCCGAGGTCCCCGCCGGTCCCGTCGTGGAGATCGCCTGCGACGAGTCCGGGTTCTCCGGCACCAACCTGCTCGATCCCGCCACGCCGGTGATCGCCCACGCGAGCGTCGACCTGCGCGCCGACGAGGCGTCCGTCCTGCTCACGTCCCTGCTCTCCGGCTTCGGGTCCGCGCCGCACGAGATCAAGTCCCGGCAGTTCCTCCGCCGCCCCGAAGCCGCCGTGGCGCGGGAGTGGTTCCTGACGGCGCTGCGCGGACGGGCGCACGTGCACCTCGTCGACAAGCAGCTCTTCCTCGCCACCCGCGTCGTCGACCTGCTGATCGCGGAGCCCTCGTACGCGGCCGGCACCCGTCTCGCCCCGGCGTACCGGGAAGCCGCCCTCGCCCTGCACCGGGTCGGGCGCACGGCCGGCGCCGACTGGACCGCCTTCCTCTCCGCGTTCGTCGACATGCTCCGGACCAAGCGGCGGGACCGGGCCGGCGAGGGCAGCGTGGACCGGTTCCTCCGGGCGCGGGACGCGCTGGCCCGGCACGCGCCCACCGACGCCGTCCTCACCGGGCTCGACCGCGCCCGGGTGGCCGCCGTCCAGGCCCGCCTCTACGACGACGACCGGTCGATCCCGCCGCCGCTGGAACCGCTGCTGCCGGCGCTGGCCGAGACCGTGCTGTCCTGGAGCAGCGACGGACGGCGGGTGCTGGTGGTCCACGACGAGCAGAGCGCGCTGACCGCCGACCGGCTGCGCCGCCTCCAGCGGGCCCTGGCCGAGGGCACCGGACGACCGGTCGAGGAGTCGCCGCTGGCGGGCCTGGTGACGGCCGACTCCCGGGACGATCCCCGGGTGCAGGTGGCCGACCTGCTCGCCGGCGTGGCCCGGCGGATGCCGGGGACGCTCGACCCCGACCTGCTCCGGCCGCCGTCCCCGATCGAACGGCCGCCGGCCGGCTCGCTGCCCGGGACCGGGCCGCGCGACCCGTCGCCGGGCGCGCCGTCGTGACGTGGCGACTCGGTGATCCGGTCGACGACCGGTTCGTCGAGGTGGTGCGGGAGAAACAGGGTCTACCTGTGCGGACGCCTTGAAGAGTTCGCCATAGACCAACATGTACGGTGTGTCTTGTGCAGCTCCGGTACAACTTCCGGGTGTATCCGACCCCCGGGCAGCAGATCGAGCTGGCTCGGGCGTTCGGGTGCGCGCGGGTGGTGTTCAACGACGGACTCAGGCTGCGCCAGCAGGCATGGGAGGCGGGCGAGAAGCACATCTCCGACGGGGAGCTGTCCCGCCGCCTGATCACCGAGGCGAAGTTGACACCCGAGCGGGCGTGGCTGGGCGAGGTGTCGGCGGTGGTGTTGCAGCAGGCCTTGGCGGATCTGAACACCGCGTACCGCAACTTTTTCGCCTCGGTCACCGGCAAGCGCAAGGGCCGCACGCTGGCCCCGCCGAGGTTCAGGTCCCGTAAGGACAACCGGCAGGCGATCCGCTTCACGAAGAATTCCCGGTTCAAGGTGCTCGACAACGGCCGGCTCAGGCTGCCGAAGATCGGTGACCTCGCGGTCCGCTGGTCGCGGAGCCTGCCGTCGGAGCCGTCGTCCGTGGCGATCGTCAAGGATGCGGCCGGGCGGTACTTCGCCTCGTTCGTCGTGCAGACCCCGCAGGACGAGACGCTGCCGCCGGTCGACTCCGAGGTCGGCATCGACCTCGGGCTGACCCACTTCGCGGTCATGTCCGACGGCACGAAGATCGCCGCGCCGAGGTTCCTGCGCCGGGCCGCCCGCAAGCTCAAGCGGTTGCAGCAGGCCCTTGCGCGCACGCAGAAGGGCTCGGCCAACCGCACGAAGGCCGTCGTCAAGGTCGCCAGGGCGCACGCCCGGGTGGCCGACACTCGGCGGGACTGGCAGCACAAACTGTCCACGGCGATCATCCGCGACAACCAAGCGGTGTACGTCGAGGACCTGTGCGTGACCGGTCTCGGCCGGACCAGACTGGCGAAGTCCGTGCACGACGCCGGGTGGGCCAGCTTCACCGCCATGTTGGAGTACAAGGCCGCCCGGTACGGGCGTACCTTCGCCCGGGTGGACCGGTTCTTCCCATCCACCCGCATGTGCTCGGCGTGTAGGCGGATCAACGACAAGATGGCGCTGACTGTTCGGGCGTGGGACTGCCTCTGCGGCAGCCACCACGACCGGGACGTCAACGCCGCGAAGAACGTGTTGGCCGCCGGACAGGCGGACAACTCAAACGACCGTGGAGCGCAGGTAAGACCAGGACTCGTCCCGGCACCGCGCGGTGAAGCGGTAACCCACCCAGGCGCCGCGTGTTCCACGCGCAGCGCGGAGGGCATCTCCGTCCTTTAGGGCGGAGAGGATGTCAATACACGCCGATCTCGGCGGCGGCGGCGCAGCTGCGCTCGCAGACCGACGGGCTGGCCCACCTGCTGGACTCCTCGTTGCTGCTCTACCTGACCCGGAACGGCCGGCCGGTGGCGTTCGTGCTCTGCGTGCCGGACGTCAGCGAGTTCCTGGTGGCGGTGCGCGGCGACCTGCACCCGGTCAACCAGCTGCGGCTGCTGGCCCGCCGTCGCCGCTACCGGCGGGAGGCGGTGCTGATCGTCAAGGGCGTGGTGCCGCAGTTCCAGGGGCGCGGCTACCAGCGGCTGCTCTCCGCGCACCTGCACCACCACCTGCGGGCCGGCGGTTACACGACGCTGCGCAGCACCTACGTCGGGCGGGACAACCCGGCGTCGGCGGCGCAGTACCGGCGGCTCGGCGGTCGGCCGTTGCACGGTTACACCTTCTACGCCCGGGAGCGCTGACATGGACCTCGCCGCGTTCCGCGGGCTGGAGCCGCTGTGCTGGCGGGCGCCGAGCGCGCACAACACCCAACCCTGGCGGCTGCGTTACGAGCGGTGGGCGGTCACCGTCGGATGGGACCCGGCCGACACGCTGCCGGCCGGCGACCCGACCGGCCGGGACCTGCGACTGTCGCTCGGCGCGTTCGTGGAGACCTGCCTGATCGTGGCCGCCGACGCGGGACTGCGGCTGGACTGGGTCGCCGACCACGACGCCGCCGACCGCCGGGTGGGCCGGCTGCGGCCGGCGCGGCGGCCGTACCGGACGCCGTTCCGCACCGCGGACGTGTGGGACCGGCGGACCGACCGGGGCCGGTTCACCGACGGGCCGGACGCGGGCGTGGTCGCGGCAGATCGGAAGAGCGTCGTGTAGGGAAAGAGTG